>CALEZJ010000569.1 GCA_937927885.1 uncultured Paracoccaceae bacterium
GCCGAGATGGCTGGACGGTGGCGATCCACGGCAGCGGTCTGGGTGCGCTGGAGGCCATCGAACGGCTGCAGCCGCATCTTGTGATCCTCGATGTGATGCTGCCGGGCGAAAGCGGCTTTGACATCCTGCGCGGACTGAGGCGGTTGCCGGGTGGCGCGACGCTGCCGGTCCTCTTGCTGACCGCGCGGGGGGGGCACGCGGCGCGCGACCTTGCGCGCGAGGCGGGTGCCACGATGTTCATGGCCAAACCCTTTGCCAATGCCGACCTTCTGGCGGCGGTGCGCCAGCTGGTCGGGGTCTGAGCGCGCCATGGCCAAGACCCGCCCGCCCCTGTTCGTCGAACGCCAGAGCTATCGCCGCCGCCGCCTGATGGACGGCGCGCGCATCCTGCCGGTGGTCGGGTTCGTGCTGATGCTGCTGCCGGTCCTGTGGACGCAGGGCGGGCGCATGGGAACCGCGGGCGAGGCGATCTATCTCTTCGTTCTCTGGCTCTCGCTGATCGTCGTGGCGGCGCTGCTGTCACGCCAGTTGCGTCGCGACACGCCGCGCGGAGGAACCGACGAGGGCGCCCGCCCGGCCGCCCAGCCCCCGCAGGAGCCCCGCGCATGACGCTGAATGTCCTGATCCCGGCGGCGCTGGGATATGTGGTGTTCCTGTTCCTCGTCGCCTCCTGGGCGGAACGGCGCGCCGAATCGCTGCGCGCGGCGGGGCGCAGCCCGCGCTTCCTGCGCTCGCCGTTGATCTACACGCTGTCGCTGTCGGTCTATTGCACCGCGTGGACCTTCTACGGCGCGGTCGGTTACGCCGCGCGATCCGGGCTGGAGTTCATCACCATCTATCTGGGGCCGACGCTGATCTTCGTCGGCTGGTGGTGGCTGCTCAGGAAACTGGTGCGGGTAGGAAAGGCGCAGCGCGTGACCTCGATTGCCGACCTGATTTCAGCGCGCTACGGCAAGTCGAATGCGATTGGCGTGGTGGTCACGCTGCTGGCGGTGTCGGCCTATACCCCCTACATCGCGCTGCAACTGCAATCCATCGCGCTCAGCTTCGGCGCCTTTGCCGCCGACCAGTCGCTGGCGCCGCGGCAACTGGCGCTGTGGGTGGCGGTGGGGCTGGCGCTGTTCACCATCCTCTTTGGCACCCGCAATCTGGACGCCAACGAGCAGCACCACGGCGTGGTGACCGCCATCGCGGTCGAGGCGGTGGTCAAGCTGGTGGCCCTCCTGGCCGTCGGGGTCTGGGTGGTCTGGGGCCTCGCCGACGGCCCGGCCGACATCATCGCGCGCATCGCCGCCGCAGAACGCCCGGAATGGGCGATCCAGCCCGCGCGCTGGATCGGGCTGACCTTTCTGGCCGGGGTCGCCATCATCACCCTGCCACGCATGTTTCAGGTTCTGGTGGTCGAGAATTCCGACGAATCGCATCTGGCCGTCGCCTCCTGGGCCTTTCCGCTGTATCTGATGGCGATGAGCCTCTTCGTGCTGCCCATCGCGGTGGCCGGGCTGACCATGCTGCCACCGGGGATGAACCCGGACCTGTTCGTGCTGACCCTGCCGCAGGCGCTGGGGCAGGATACGCTGGCGATGCTGGCCTTTCTGGGCGGGTTTTCCGCCGCGACCTCGATGGTGATTGTCGCCGCCATCGCGCTGGCCACGATGGTGTCGAACCACATCGTGGTGCCGCTGTGGCTGGCCAGCCGAAAGGGCGCCTCGCGCGAGGCGGGGGACATGCGCGGCCTGGTTCTGAACGCCCGGCGCCTGTCGATCGGCGTGATTCTGGGGCTGGGCTATGTCTATTTCTCGGTTTCGGGCGGTTCGCGCGCGCTGGCGGCCATCGGACTGATCGCCTTTGCCGGCATGGCGCAGGTGCTGCCTGCGCTGGTCGGCGCGCTTTACTGGCGCGGGGCCAGCCGGGTGGGCGCGGCGGCCGGTCTGGTCACCGGGGCGCTGGCGTGGCTCTATACGCTGTTCCTGCCGTCGTTCGGCCCGGGCGTGGTGCTGGGTGCCGAACTGATGGCCGAGGGGCCCTTCGGCATCGAATGGCTCCGGCCGCATGCGCTGTTCGGCGTCGTCGGCCTCGATCCCCTGCTGCATGCTCTGTTCTGGTCGCTCAGCCTGAATGCGCTGGCCTTCATCGCGGGGTCGCTGGTCAGCTTCCCCAGCCCGGTCGAGCGGGTGCAATCGGCGCAATTCGTCAATGTCTTCGATCTGGGTCAGGGCGACGAGGCCCCGGGCGCGCGCGGCTGGTCACGCGAAGCGGCCGAGAACGAGGCCGAGGACCTTCTGGCCATGTCGCAGCGCATTCTTGGCGCGGCCGAGGCCCAATCGTTTTTCGAATCCGAGGCGCGCAGGCAGGGCAAGGAGGGGTTCCTTCCCGATCCGACGCCGGAATTCCTCGACCGGCTGGAACGCGAATTGTCGGGCTCGGTCGGGGCGGCGACGGCGCATGCGATGATCGCACAGATTGTCGGCGGGCGGCTGGTGACGGTGGACGACCTGATGGCGGTGGCCTCGGAAACCGCGCAGATCATGGAACATTCGGCGCAACTCGAGGCGAAATCCGAGGAACTCGCCCGCACGGCGCGCCAATTGCGCGAAGCCAATGCCATGCTGCAAAAGCTGAGCGTGCAAAAGGACAGTTTCCTCAGCCAGATCAGCCACGAATTGCGCACGCCCATGACCTCGATCCGGGCGTTCTCGGAAATCCTGCAGGATGACGAGGTGACGCCCGACGAGGTTGTGCGCTACGCAACGATCATCCATGACGAGAGCATCCGGCTGACGCGGCTTCTCGACGATCTTCTGGACCTGAGCGTGCTGGAGAACGGGCAGGTCAATCTGGATATCGGCGAGGCCTCGCTGGGGGCGCTGATCGACCGCGCGCTGATGGCGTCGAATTCGGTGCTGCCGCAGCGCCAGTTCACCATCCGTCGCAGCCCGGTGGACGAGGAAATCCGCATCCGCACCGACGTCGGGCGGCTGACGCAGGTGTTCATCAATGTGCTGTCGAATGCACGCAAGTATTGCGATGCGACCGAGCCCGAGATTCGCATCAGCGTCCGCAGGCGGGGCGGCAAGGTCAGTGTGGATTTCATCGACAATGGCTCGGGGATTCCGAAAGAAAGTCAGGCACTGATCTTCGAGAAATTCGCCCGGCTGACCGACACCCACAAGGCGGGCGGCGCCGGTCTCGGATTGGCGATCTGCCGCGAGATCATGCTCAATCTCGGCGGGGATATCGCCTATGTGCCGGGTCAGGGGGGCGCCGCGTTTCGGGTCAGCTTTGCCGTCAGCCTCGCCCCGCGCGCAGCGGGGGCGCTGAAGGCGAGTGTCTGAGGCAGGACGAAAGGGATGCGGCGGTTTCGGCAGGATGAAATCGCGCGTCCGGCCTTGCCCTTGCAGACCCTAGCCACTTGGCTGGGGCAAAACGGAGGAAGACATGCGTGCTGCCGTCTGCCGGGCCTACGGCGAGGCCCTGACACTGGAGGATGTCGTCCTGCGCGCGCCGGGACCCGGCGAAGTCCGCGTCGCGATCGAGGCGGTGGCGATCTGTCATTCGGACATCGGCTATCTGGACGGGATCTGGACCAGCCCCCTGCCTGCCGTGTTCGGCCACGAGGCGGCGGGGCGGGTAGAGGCGCTGGGCGCGGGCGTGCGGGGGCTTTCCCCCGGCGATGCCGTGGTGGTGACGATGATCCGCGCCTGCGGCCAGTGCCGCCCCTGTCGGACGGGCAAGCCGTTCCTATGC
>CALEZJ010000570.1 GCA_937927885.1 uncultured Paracoccaceae bacterium
TTTGAGCAACACATTGTTTTTCCTCAAAAGTCGCACTTCAATCTTGAATCCACCCGCGGACAAACGAAAAGCTGATAATCCGTGTTATGTAACAGAATAGGCGCGCGACATTCAGTCACCTGACAACTGACCGACATGCGCCGCCACACGCGCCTGCCATGCAGTGTTGTTTCTGAGCAGGGGCGGAAACAGCCCGGGCAGTGTCATCAATGCATGGACCAGAGCGCCGGGCGATCGTGGGGGCACGGCGAGTGCCGCCTCGATCTCGGGCGCGCGTGGATCGGAAAGCGGGCGAAGTTGCGATGCATGCAGCATCCAGGCCGCCGTGGCCCTTGCCATGCGGTCGGCATCTCCTCCGCGGCTCAGGTCGTCAACGGCGGTCGCCAGAATTCGGGGGCCCAGTTTCTGACTGCTGTCAGTGGCGATCTGCAACAGCCGGTGGGCGATGGCGCGGTTGTCGAATCGTGTGATCAGGGCGTCGGCATAATCGGCGGGATCGACCCCCGGAACCGGGTCCAATGTGGTGGCGGCGGCAGCCAGATGGGTCCGGGCTTCGGCCCGGATCGCGGGATCGCTGATTGCGTCGCGGATGTACTGGTGCCCCGCCGCCAGCCCCAACCAGGCAAGCAGCGAATGCGTGCCGTTCAGCATCCTGAGTTTCATCTTTTCATAGGGCGCGACACGGGTGACGAAGAGTGCCCCGCCCCGGCTCCAGTCCGGACGTCCCTGGGCGAAATGGTCCTCGATCACCCATTGCGAAAAGGGTTCGGTCTCCACCGCCAGCGCATCCGGTCGTCCGGTCAGCCGTGCCGCGTCATCCAGGGTTGTCTCGGTGCTGGCGGGGGTGATCCGGTCCACCATCGTCGAGGGAAAGGGCACATGCTCGGCGATCCAGTCGGCGAGCGCGGGGTCGCGGCGGGTGGCGAACTCGATGACCAATCGGCGCAGCACCTGCCCGTTGTCAGGCAGGTTGTCACAACTGAGCGGGGTGAACGGTGCTATACCCGCCGCGTGGCGCGCAGCCAGCCCAGCGGTGATCAGTCCGACGGCGCTGCGCGGGCGCAGGGGGTCGGCCAGATCTGCTGCGATGGCCGGGTGGTCGGGGTCCAGTCCGCCCGTGCCTGGGTGCAGGCCATAGGCCTTTTCGGTAAGGGTCAGGCTTACTATCCGGATCCCCGGATAGTCCATGCAGGACAGGATTCGCTCGGGTGCCACACCACCCAGGATCGAGCCCACGACCTGTGCCCTCGTCCCCGTGCTGTCACGCACCAGCACCGTACACAGACCCTGCTGCGCGTCATAGCGGCGGGCGAGATCATCGCTGCGTAGGCCCGCCGCCAGAATGCCCCAGTCGCCGCCTTCGGCGGCTAATGCGGCATCGGTGTAGACCGCCAGATGCGCGCGAAAAAACGCCCCCGGCCCCAGATGCAGGATGCCCGGACGCAGTTGTGCTCGATCAAAGGAAGGACGCAAGGGATCGACCGCAGGGATCATGGGTGCAAGGCTTCTCAGGTGGTGAAGGGGCAAAGAGCGGGGGCGGCGCTCATGCGTAGGCCCCGGTAGCGCGCAGCGCCCGTTCGACCCCACGCAATTCGGCCAGTCCGCGCAACCGGCCGACCAGCGGATAGCCCGGTTGGCCAGGACGGTCGAGGTCGGTGACAATCTCCTGCCCGTGGTCCGGGCGCATTGGGATCTCGGCATCCTTCCGGCCTTCCGCGCGTCGCCGGGCCTCCTCGCGCAGGATGGAGGCGATCAGGGCGACCATGTCGGTCCCGCCTTCCAGATGCTCGTCCTCGAAGAAGGACCCGGCGATCCCTGTCCCCTCGCGGGTGACATTGCGCAGATGCAGGAAATGCACGCGCGCGCCAAAACGGTCCATCATCGCGGGCAGGTCGTTGTCGGGTCGCGCCCCCAGCGAGCCCGAGCACAAAGTCATGCCATTGGCCGGGCTGTCCACCGCAGACAGGATTGCGTCGTAATCCGCGGCGGTCGACATGACGCGCGGCAGGCCCAGCAGCGGAAAGGGTGGATCGTCGGGGTGGCAGCACAGACGAAGGCCCAGACGTTCGGCTACCGGAACCACCTGTTCCAGGAAGTCGATGAAATGGGCACGCAGCCGGTCCGGGTTGATCGCGCCATATTCGGCCAGATGGGTACGTACGGCGGCCATGTCCATGGATTCGGTCGATCCCGGCAGGCCCATGGTGATCGAATCGGCCAGACGGCGACGGGTGACCGCATCCATCGCGGCAAAGCGGCGTGCGGCCTCCTCGGCCACGTCGGGGGCAAAGTCGCGTGCCGCACCAGGACGTTCCAGCACATGGATGTCAAAGGCGGCGAAATCGGCAATATCAAAGCGCATGCAGGTTGCGCCTGAGGGTCTGCGCCAGCGCAGATCGGTGCGTGTCCAATCCAGAACCGGCATGAAATTGTAGCAGATCACCTCGATTCCGGCGCGTGCCAGATGCTCCAGCGAACCGGACCACGCCGCGACATGGCTGCGCCAGTCGCCCTTCTGCTTCTTGATGTCCTCGGAGACCGGAAGGCTTTCGACCACATCCCAGGTCAGGCCCGAGGGAGTCCCGTCCGATCGCCGCGCCACCTCGGCCTGACGGCGGGCTATTTCGTCCGGGGTCCACAGAATGCCATTCGGCACATGATGCAGCGCCGTCACGATTCCTGTGGCGCCGGCCTGCACGATGTCTTCGGTTCGGATCGGATCGGCCGGGCCGAACCAACGCCAGGTGTGCTTCATGCTGCGCCTCCATCGGCGAGGAGCTGGGCCTCGATGGCCAGCCGGGTGACAGTCAAGGCGTGGTCCGCAGGCATCGCCGTATGGCTTCGGTCGCGCACATCCGCAAGGAAGCGCGTGAAATAGGTCAGCGGCTCGGTCGAGCAATCGATATGCCGTGTGCCTTGGCGGTCGATCAGGAACAGGTGATCGCCGCCCGGACGACCGGCAACATCGACATATTTGCGCAATTCGATCGTGCCCTCGGTTCCCAGGAGAAACAGCCGCCCGTCGCCCCAAGTCGGTAGCCCGTCAGGGGTGAACCAGTCGACGCGGATAAATCCGTTCGCCCCCTCGCTTTCCAGAAGGATCTCGCCGTAGTCCCGAAAGGCGGGCAGGTCCGGAACGCCCCGGTTGGCAGTGTGCGCAGCAGTGATCCGCGCGCTGGAGGCACCGGTGAAATGCAGGAACTGATCGATCTGGTGGCTGGCGATGTCGGTCAGGATTCCACCAAATGCCGACGGACGAAAGAACCACTCTGGTCGGATCGCCCGGTTCAGGCGGTGCGGGCCCAGCCCGGTAGTCTGGATCACCCGACCGATGGCACCCTGCCCCACCAACCGCGAGGCCATCTCGCAGGCGCGAACGACAAAGCGTTCAGAGAAGCAGATCGACAGCAGGCGCCCGGTCTGGCCCGCGACAAGCTTCAGCGCCTCGACCTGATGCAGATGAATCGCGCCGGGTTTGTCCAGCATCACGTCCTTGCCCGCTTGCATTGCGGCGATGGCAATCGCGGTCCTGTCGGCCGGAATGGCCGCGCAGGCAACAATCTGGATATCGGGATCGGACAGCAGGGCCGCGCGATCACGCGGTTCAAGGCCGGGGAACCGCTCGCGGAACCCCTCAAGCACGCGCGGATCGCTGGTTTCGGGGCAATAGCCCGCACAAACGGCACCGGCGGCGATCAGTTCTCCAACCATGTGATAGATGTGCCTGTGGTCCAGCCCGATGGCTGCAAAACGCAAGGTCATGGCGACACCTGCACTGGCTGGCCGCTGGCGCCGGTGGCAATCAGCGCGTCGATCAGTCGGTGAACGCGAAGAGCCTCCTCGCCCGTCACCCTGGGTTCGCGGCCCGTGGCGATGGCCTCGGCGAAATCGGCCATCACGGCGCGGTGCCAGTCGTGCGGAAAGGCCATCGGATCGGCCCCGGTGCCGCCCGCACCAGTGTCGGCCTCGACCCGCTCGACGCTGCCGTCGTGGAACTGTGCCAGCAATGTGCCACCGCGTAGCGCCAGCGTGCCTACCGTGCCGGTCAGTGCGATTTCCTCGTGGAACCCGGGATAGGCGGCCGTCGTCGCATCAATCGTACCGATGGCGCCATTGGCAAAACGGGCTGCGGCGCAAACCATGTCTTCGGTCTCCATCCGGTGTACTGGTGTGGTGACGGCAAAGCCGCTGACCGTATCAATACGCCCAGCCAGCGAAAGCATCAGATCGAGCGTGTGGATCCCCTGCGAAATCAGCACCCCGCCACCATCGCGTGCGAGGCTGCCGCGGCCGGGTTCGTCGTAATAGGTTTGCGGCCGCCACAGCCGGATGGTGGTGGAACACCCGACGGTCCGTCCCATCCGCCCATCGGCGATCAGTTCGGCCGCGCGCATCCCCGCGGGGCGAAAGCGGTGTTGCAACACCACTCCCAGCTTCACCCCCGCGGCGCGGCAGCCGCTCACCAGCGCCTCGGCGCGCGCAGTGGTGATGTCCAGCGGCTTTTCCATCAACACATGCTTGCCCGCGCGTGCGCAGGCCAGGCCAATCTCGGCGTGTGTATTGGCCGGTGTGAACACGGCCACCGCCTGCACGCGATCATCCTCCAGGATCGCATCGAGGCTATCGGTCACCGGAAAGGGAAACCGCTGGGCGAACTGCGCGCGGCGGGTCGCCGAGGGAGCAAAGGCGTGCAGCACCTCGATCCGGTCGCCCAAGTCGACCAGACCCCGGGCATGCGGCGTCACGGCCATTCCCAGGCCCACGATGGCAAGGCGAAGGCGGGTCATCGAATTCCTCTCATGGAGCAAGCAGGCGGACCGGGATCTGGGTCAGCGCAGGGACAAAGGTTACCAGCATGAGGACCGCGATCATCGCCACAAGGAAGGGGACAACCGCGCGGAAGGTGGCGACCAGATCGGCCCCCCCGGCCCGCGCGGTGGTAAAGATGAGGACTCCCAACGGCGGCGTCAGCGCGCCGATCACCAGGTTCATCACGATGATCAGGCCGAAGGTGATCGGATCAAAACCGGCCAGGATCACCAGCGGCACCAGTATCGGCACCAGGATCACCATGGCGGCGATCATCTCCATGAAAAGGCCGACGACCAGCAGGAACCCGTTGATCGCCAGCATCAACAGCCAGGGACGCTCCACCAGCACCGCCAGCGAGGCGGCGATCTTTTGCGGGACACGCTCGAACGCCAGAACCCAGGCAAAAGGTGCTGCAGCGGCGATGATGACCACGATCACCACCGTATCCAGCACCGCATCGCGTACCGCGGCCACCAGGTTTCGCCCGGTCAGCTTTCGATACAGGAATGCCCCGCAAAAGAGCGCATAGAGCATGGCGACGGCACCGGCTTCGGTCGCGGTAAACACTCCGAACCGAACGCCGCCGACAATGATGACGGGCAAGATCAGCGCCGGGATCGCGGCGACCAGCGCGCGGATCCGCTCTGTGCCCGAGGGTTTTGGTAGATCACCCCCATAGCCACGCTGGCGAGACAGGACCGCGACCACGATCATCAGCGCCGCGGCCACCATCAGCCCGGGCACGATGGTGGCGACGAACAGCGCCCCAACCGACACCGAAGCCAGCGCCGCATAGATGATCAGGCCCAGCGAGGGCGGGATGAGGTTGGCCAGCGTCGAGCCCGCCGCCGTCAGCGCGGCGGAAAACGGGCGGTCATAGCCGCGCTTTTCCATTTCAGGGACCAGCAGTTTTGCGATGGTCGAGGCATCGGCGGTTGAAGACCCCGACACCCCCGCCAGCATCGTGTTCGTCACCACATTGGCATGCGCAAGGCCGCCACGCAGATGACCGACCAGCAGCATCGCCAGTTCCACCAGCCGTGGCGTGATGCCGCCCGCGTTCATCACCGCGGCGGCGAGAATGAAGAACGGAATCGCCAGCAAGGTGAAGGAATTCATCGAGGCGCCCATATTCTGGGCAATGGTCACCAGAAGGATCGGATTGGCCGAGGCAAAGGCCGTGAAGGCTCCGATCACCAGCGCAAAGGCCACGGGAACGCCGATAAGGATGGCACCCAGCCCCACCAGTACCAGCACCACCGGCCCGCTGGCCTGGGAGTAGACCGACGCGGCACCATTGCGGATGGCCCAATAGGCCAGCCCCGCAAAGGCCAGCTCCGCCAACCCATGGAAAAGACCGCGCCAGAATGGCCCGGCCCGATCAGGCCAGACAAGGAACACGAGGTTCAACGCCGCTCCGACCGGCACCGCAAGAAAAAGGTATCGCATCGGCATCTGGAGCGCCGGCGAGGCCGAGATCACCCGCTTCATGTAGTCCATGCCATGGACCAGAAGCACGATGCTGGCGGTGCCCATGATCACCGCAATCAGGAAATCCAGTGCCGCACGCGGGCGGGGCGCCAGAAGGCGCGGCAGGACGTCGATGGCTATATGCGCACGGCGCGCAGTGGCCAGCGCCATGCCAAGCATGACCGCCCAGACAAAAGCCCAACTCGCCACTTCCTCGGGCCAGGGCAGCCCCGAGCGCAAACC
>CALEZJ010000571.1 GCA_937927885.1 uncultured Paracoccaceae bacterium
GGCCGCGGCCATTTCGGGACGACGGTAAATGGCCAGACGCGTGGCGATCAGGTCTGGCCACAGGGTTGCGGGATCCAGCACCAGCCGGTCCATCGCGGCCTTGACCGTCTCCCAGGTCGGATCAGCCGCCGCCGCACCTCGCCGGGCGCGGATACCTGCGGCCACACGGGCTTCTTCCTCGGCATCCACCACGATTCCGGCGGGTGCCACCAACACCAGCCGCTCGACAGTGTCGGGCCGGTCATGTGCCAGCCGTGCTGCCACCCAGGCTCCCAGCGACACCCCGATGAAGGCCGCACGGTCGATCCCCAGCGCCTGCATGGTGGCGGCGACATGGTCGGCATAATCCGTGATGGCATAGTCGAAGGCCGGTTTGTCGGTCAGCCCGCACCCCAGCAGATCAAAGGCCAGGACGTGAAAATGCCGCGCCAGGGCCGGAATGTTCCGGGAAAAATTCTCCAGGCTTCCCGCCGTGCCATGCAGCAGGATCAGCGGGGGATTTGCGGCATCGCCAGCCGTCAGGACCCGGGTGCGGACCGTGTCGGCATCGACCCAGTCCAGCCGATGTGGCGTATCATAAAGCGCCAGCCAGACGCTGCCATAGTCATCCATACCGCCCCCGGCGCGCTGTGAACGTGCGGAAAGAACCGGCACGTCGAAACCCTAGCGACACCTTCCGGCCCGGCCAAACGACGAAACCGCGCATAGCATGAGCGCAGGTCATGGCACGCCCTGCTGCGAAAGGTCGGACCATCGGATTGGGGTGACCCCTATGATCAGGGGCGCCGACCCAGGATGACCCAGGAAGGATGCGGAGGAGAATCCGGGGAAGAACCGCCACTTTGCCGAAGCCCGGATCATCACCGTGATGTGTCAGGCCCAAGGCGGAGTGGCTGTGCCCGACCAGTGCCGCGAACACTGGATCAGCAGCGCGACGCTCCAAACGTGGAGTTGGTGGCGATCACGCGAGGACCCTGGTCGCACTGGCAGGGCCGGGGGGCCGGTGTCGCTCACCGCTGGCAATCGCGCGGTCAGCAGGGTTGGAACAGGTCGGGGCGGCTTTCGATCAGGTCGTCCATGTGGTCAAAGCGGTGCGATCCCCCGTCAAAGGCGACAACCGGCAGGCGCCCCCGGACAAGTTCAAGCGTCGCCCGCGCGTCCAGGACTTCATCGCCCCTGTCGAGAACGACCGTCCCCGGCCCGTCAAGGCGAAAGCAGAGGGCGTCATAGGCTGAAACGCAAGCCTGCGTCAGGTCAAACGGCTCTCCGGCATGGTTGACGCCGGTGCCAACATGGGCTTGCAGGGTCTTGCCGGGAGCGGTTGCAGGGTTGATCGCCAGGAACCGACGGTTGAATTCCGCGCCCAGCCAGGCCGCGTAAAACCCGCCCAGGCTGGTTCCGACGACAAGCGCGCGGGGATACCGCGTCAGCAGCTCGGCGTAGGTCGCGAAGACCGCGTGCGGGTGCAGAGTGTAATCGACCGTGAGGCCATGAACCGGGCCGATCCTGCCAAGGCTGAGGATCTTTCCCTTGCCCGGATCAAAGCGCGAGCCCCAGCCGTGGAAATAGAGAATGCGGGCGGTTTCGGGCGGGCCTGCGGGTTCGGACTGGCCGTTCATGGGGGGTCTCCTGTTCGTCTCGCCTCATTTCTCATGGTCATGCGTCAGATCCGGACAGATGCCACGCCGCCGCGACCGCCCTGAATGCGGCGTTCGGGGGGCCGAGGCTGACCATCAGAACCGCGATCCCCTGGTCAGCAACGCGGTGCAGGGCGCGCAGAAGCGCCGCGTTGATCCAGGCGTCGTCATTGCCAAAGACCCCGCCCCCGAGCCGTGTCACGAGAAGCCGCCGGGACCCGCCGCCCGCCGCGTTCAGGACGGCGGCCAGCAGGGTGGCCTCGTAGGCGGCCTCGAGGATCAGGGTGGCAAACCGGGTCCAAGCGGCCTTGGGGATCTGCGAATAGGCCACCGGCAGGGCCGAGCAATAGACCTGCGTCACCCGTGCATCCGGCGCGGCCCCCGGTTCGGTCACGCCGACGTCGCGGTGCACACCCACACGCAAGAGGCCGCGCAGGCGGTCGCGCCCCACCTCTGGCAGCGTGGCCAGATGCGCCTCGATCCGGGCAAGCGATGCGTGCCCGGGCAGGGCATAGCCGTTCTGCATCCGCCAGAGGGAGTCTTGCGGCACCCCCATGTCATGGGCCAGTGCCTTGCCAAGATCTGCCAGGCCGTCCAGCTGGCAAAGGGCGGTCTGGCCGATCTGGTCCCCCACGGGCACAAGGTAGTTGCGCCAGATCGTGCCCGCTCCCGCGGCAATTGCGCAGGCCGGTCCCTGTGTCGGATCATCGGCATACCGGGTGACGCCATCTTCGGGCGTCACGTCGGGCGCGACCATTTCCAGAAGGTTGAACTGCGAGGCGACCTGAAACACCGCCCGCGCGTTTTCAGGGTGGCGATGCAGGCGCCGCACGTCGCCCTCGACACTGCCCAGCGTCAGTCTGCCGGGGACTTGCACGCCGCGGGCGCGGTCCCGCAGCGTGTCGAGCGTGACAAAGTCCAGCGCCCCGACCGCATGGCCCGGCCCGCCCGCCCCGCTTTGCAGCCGCCCGTCGATGACGCGCAACCGGGCCTGCGTCTGTGCGTAAGGGCCCTCGGCAAAGCCGGTGATCCGGTCGAACCAGCTCATGGGCGCCCCCCTTCCGGAGGCGCGGGAAAATCCCCGCAGGCGGGGTCCTTGATTCCACGCGCCATCGTTCGGTTTTCCCTGCCAGACAATGCTACCATCCAAGCATGGCAGAGGCGGCGGTGTCGAGCACGGCCGTTCGGATCGCCCGCCTGATCGGGGCGGGGCACGTCCGAATCTGGCGTGTGGCGGGGGTATCCCTGTCTTGCAGCACGGAGACCGCACATGAGCCACGAGCAATACGTCACCCTCGACCTCGTCGCCCGGCTGGCGGGGCGGTTCGGCCCGACAAGTCGCATTGCCAAGGAAGTGCCCGGCTGGCTTGAATACCTTGCCGAGGTGGAATGCCCCGAGCGCCCGCGCACCCGGCCAAGTGCAATCTGGTGGGAGAAGGTGCGCGCCCTTGCCCGCGCTCTTGTCCCAGCCTCGGGCCGGGGGGATGGCGAGATCGTGGAACGCAATGCCGCGCTGCTGGGCGTGCATTTCGGCTTGTCACGGATCGAAACGTCGATCCTGACCTTCGCCGCGCTCTACAAGGTCTTTGACGGCTTCGAGCATGTGGTCGATAGCGCGCTCGACACGAAAGAGGTCACCGTCCGGCTGTTGCTGTCCTGGTTCTGTCAGGCGCCCGAATCCGAGATCCGCGCGGCGATCAGCCCGCTGGGTCGGCTGATGACCTCGGGCCTCGTCGAGGCGGACCGTGGCGGACGGTTTCACCGGATGCCGTTCGGATTGTCCGACCGGCTGGCGGGCGCGCTTCTTGCCGAGGTTTCCGGCATCGACGACCTGATCGGGCTGCTGTTCCCTCGCGCGGTTGCTCCGGTGGCGGAATGGCAGGATTTCGCGGGGCTGGGGCCTGATGCGGATCTGATGCGGGCGTTGTTGACCCGCGCCCTGGCGGACCGGAAGCCGGGGGTGAACATCCTGCTCTATGGCCCCCCCGGGACCGGCAAGACCGAATTCGCCAAGGTGCTCGCGCAGGAAATCGGCGCTGACCTGCGGGCGGTGGGCGAGTGCGATGAGCAGGGCGGAGAGCCTTCGCGCCGGGAACGGGTGGCGGACCTGGGCATGGCCTGCCGTCTGCTGGGCACGAGGTCCGACACGGTGCTGCTGTTTGACGAAATGGAGGATCTGGTCGGTTCGGCACCGGCGTTCTTCGGCCTTGACCGGCCCTCGAAGATCCATGGCAACCGGATGCTGGAGACGAACCCGATCCCCGTCATCTGGACCACCAATTCGGTTGCCGACTGCGATGCGGCATTCCTGCGCCGGATGAGCTTTTCGGCCCTCATGCGTGCGCCATCCGGGCGGGTGCGGGCCCGGATCTGGCAGCGGCTCGAGGCGCGGCATCGGACGGGGATAGCGACCGAGGCGCTGGCCAGGATGGCCGAGCAGCACGATCAGGCCCCGGCGATGGTGTCGGATGCGATGCAGGTGGCAAGGCTGTGCGACGGCGGGCAGGGGGAACTGACCCGGGTGCTGGATGCGGCTGCCCGACTGGCGAGGGGCGGGGCGGACCGCGCACCGCGCCACCACACCGAGGTTCCCTGGCAGCCGGGCCTCGTGCGGGCCAACTGGGACCTTGGCCGGATAGAGGCGCGGCTGGCCGACCCGGATGTGTCCCGGCGTGTCAGTTTCTGCCTCGATGGCCCCGCCGGGACCGGAAAGAGTGCCTGGGCCCGGCATCTGGCGGGTGTGATGGGCATGCCGGTGATCGAAAGGCGCGCATCCGACCTGATGTCGAAATGGCTGGGTGAAAGCGAACAGAATATCGCCCGCGCCTTTGCCGAGGCCCGCGCCAGCGAAGCCCTGCTGATCTTCGACGAAGCCGACAGCCTGCTGGCCGACCGGCGCGGGGCCGAACGCAGTTGGGAGGTGTCCCAGGTCAATGAAATGCTCACCTGGATGGAAAGCCATCCGCTGCCCTTTGTCTGCACGACCAACTTTGTCGAAAGGCTCGACCCCGCGACGCAACGCCGGTTCACCTTTCGCATCCGCTTTGATTTCCTGGCGGAAGGGCAATTGCAGCAGGCGTGGACCGCGCATTTCGCCTCGCCCGCGCCCTCTGGCCTGGCGGCTCTGGACCGGCTTGCGCCTGGCGATTTCGCCAATGTCGCCCGCCGCATGCGCGCCCTGGGCGAGATCAGCCCCGCAGCCATCCTGCACGAGCTTTCGCGGGATATGGCTGACAAGCAGGGGTCGTCCCGCCCCGTCGGCTTTGGCCGTTGACGGCCCCGGTTCCGGGCCGCAACACTTGTGCGGAGCTGTTCGGAGGCCCCATGCGCTATGCCCGTCAGGAAGATCTGCAGAGACTGGCGCTGATGATGCAGGGCAGTGCCGACGGTATCTGCCTTGCCGATATCGAACGCGAATTCACGGTGTCGCGCCGCACCGCTGAACGGATGCGCGATGCTGTCCGCAATGCCTATCCGCAGATCGAGGAACTGGTCCAGGACGGGGGGCGCAAACACTGGCGCTTTCCGCCCGGATCGCTGGGGCGGATGATCGAGCCGACGCTGGATGAGCTGACGGCCGGTCACCGGGCAGCCGCGATTGCGCGGCGCGAGGGCGATCAGGGGACGGCAGAGGCGCTGGAGCGCCTGCTTGCCAAGGTGCGGGCCATGTTCCGCGCGGACCGAAGGCGCACCATCGCCGCCGATCTGGAAGCGCAACTGCTGGCGGATGGTGTCGCCTTCCGGCCCGGCCCGCGCGAAAGGATCGCGCCGGAAATCCTGACGGCGCTGCGCGAAGCGATCCTGGCGGGGGTGATGATCTCGGTCGACCACCGCTCGCGCGAAACCGGCAGGCTGTCGCGCAATGCGCGGCTTGGCCCGATTGCCATGCTGTTCGGGCAGGGGCGGCAATATCTGCTGGCCTGGAGCGAATACCAGCAGGCGCTGCGCCTGTATGCCCTGGCGGGATTCGAGCGGATTTCGCAGGAGGTGGACATCTATCTACGCCCGGCGGGCTTTGATTTGCAGGAATGGCTGGCTGAAAGCTTTGGCATCTGGCGCGAGCCGCCGCAGGATGTCGAGTGGCGGTTTCTGCCCGATGTCGCGGACGAGGCCGCCGAATACGTCTTTCACCCCGGGCAGCGGGTCGAGCGGCTGGCAGACGGCTCGCTGGTGGTGCGGTTTCGCGCGGGCGGGCGGCAGGAAATGGAATGGTATCTGGCCCGGTGGGGGAACAGGGTGGAGGTGCGGGTGGGGGACGGGACTGCGCAATCCCCGGACCGGCGCCCGGACTGACGGTGGGCGAGGGTGCGTTCAACAGGGGGGAGGACCTTGCGCGCCTTTGGTGATCGGTTGAATACTTTGTGGGGGAGGGGCGTTCCACCTTTGAAAAC
>CALEZJ010000572.1 GCA_937927885.1 uncultured Paracoccaceae bacterium
CGCGCGTGGTACGCCGGGCTTTTCGGGCGCGGATCTGGCCAACCTCGTGAACGAAGCTGCTCTGACCGCCGCGCGCAAGAACCGTCGGTTTGTCACCATGGACGATTTCGAATCGGCCAAGGACAAGGTGATGATGGGTGCCGAGCGCCGCAGCATGGTGATGTCCGAGGACGAAAAGAAGCTGACCGCCTATCACGAGGCCGGGCATGCCGTGGTCGGCCTGCATGTGCCGCAGCATGATCCGATCCACAAGGCGACGATCATTCCGCGCGGCCGGGCGCTGGGACTGGTTCTGTCGCTGCCCGAGCGTGACCAGTTGTCGGTCACTTACACCAAGTACAAGTCCAAGATCGCCATGGCGATGGGGGGCAAGGTGGCCGAGGAACTGACCTTCGGCAAGGAAAACGTGACTTCCGGCGCCTCCAGCGACATCCAGCAGGTCACGCGGATCGCCCGGGCAATGGTGACGCAGTTCGGTTTCTCGGAGGAGTTGGGCCATATCGACTATGCGAATGAGCAGCAATCGTATCTGGGCAACTATCAGGGCGGGTCAAACGCGAGTCAGGCCACGCAGGAAAAGATCGACCAGGAAGTGCGCAAGATCGTCGATGAGGGCTATCAGACTGCCAAGCGCATCCTGACCGAGCACGCGGACGAGTTGAAGAACCTTGCCGAGGGCCTTCTGGAATACGAGACCCTTACCGGCCCGGAAATCGCCCGCGTGATGCGCGGCGAAGGGCCGGGCCGCGACGAGGACGATTCGGCCAATTCCGGTGGAACGACGTCGGTTGCCTCGATCCCGCGCACCAAGTCGCGCCGGGGGCCAGATGACAGCGGGATGGAGCCCAATCCCAACCCCAGCGCCTGATCCGCGCTGCCCCCTTGCCTTTGCCCCGGTGCCGCGCCACGGTGCCGGGGTTTTCCATTGGAAGAGACCTGTCATGCCCGCGCTCGCCGCCACGCAATTCGAAGCTGTTGTCATGTGGGCAGGGCTGGTGGAGGACCGTGCAGCGGCGCTGCCGTCGCGCGCGGTCGAGGTGCTGGACCTGACCTTTGCCGGGCCCTTGGGCGAAGCACATGGCGGGTTGACCCGCCCTTCGTGCAGTCGGGTTCTGGGCCTCTATCCGCGCAATACGCCGATCCGCAACACGCGCCAGCTCAGTCTGCTGTCGGCCGAGGATCTGGAGGCGATCGCCGCCGACATGGGGCTGCCAAGGCTGGACCCGTCGCTTGTCGGAGCCACGCTGGTGCTGCGCGGCTTGCCGGATTTCAGCCACCTGCCACCTTCGTCGCGGCTGCTGTCCGACAACGGAGCCTGCCTGACAGTGGACATGGAAAACCGCCCCTGCACGCTGCCTGCCCGTCCGATCGAAACCGCGCATCCCGGCTTTGGCGCCCGATTCAAGCGTGCTGCCGCAGGGCGTCGGGGAGTTACCGCATGGGTCGAGGCCGAAGGGCGTCTGTCCCTTGGCGACCGGCTGCGGCTGTTCGTTCCGGACCAGCCGATCTGGGCCGGACGGGAACCTGCCGTCACCGACTGAGCCCTGGCGTTCCGATCGGAAACCGCCAAGGGCGGAAAACGCCGCGGATCGGTCGCAAAAGGCATGTATACATTTGCGCGCTCTCGCTAAGTCAGGTCATGCCCACGACCGCGCAGGGAGACGCCGTCCATGTCCTTCAAGTCCGATATTCAGATCGCCCGCGAAGCCCAGAAGAAACCGATCCAGGAGATCGGCACCAAATTGGGCATCCCTACCGAACACCTGCTGCCCTATGGCCATGACAAGGCCAAGATCGGCCAGGAGTTCATCAATTCGCTGGCCGACCGTCCGAACGGAAAGCTGGTGCTGGTCACCGCGATCAACCCCACCCCGGCGGGGGAGGGTAAGACCACCACCACCGTTGGGCTTGGCGACGGGCTCAACCGGATCGGCAAAAAGGCCGTGGTCTGTATCCGCGAGGCCAGCCTTGGCCCGAACTTCGGGATGAAGGGCGGCGCCGCCGGCGGCGGCTATGCGCAGGTCGTTCCGATGGAGGAAATGAACCTTCACTTCACCGGCGATTTTCACGCGATCACCTCGGCGCACAACCTGCTGTCGGCCATGATCGACAATCACATCTACTGGGGCAACTCGCTGCAGATCGACGAGCGCCGTATCGTCTGGCGCCGCGTCATGGACATGAACGACCGCGCGCTGCGCGACATGGTGGTCGGTCTGGGCGGCGTGTCGAACGGCTTTGCGCGTCAGACCGGCTTTGACATCACCGTGGCGTCCGAAGTCATGGCGATCTTGTGCCTGTCCAAGGATCTGGCCGATCTGCAAAAG
>CALEZJ010000573.1 GCA_937927885.1 uncultured Paracoccaceae bacterium
TATCTGCACTGGTCAGCGCCGATTACGAGGGATTGTAGATGTCCGATTACGCCCGTCTTCCCGCCCCCAGCCCCGAACAGGGGATGAACCGCTATCTGCAGGAGATCCGGCGATTTCCCATGCTGGAGCCGGAAGAGGAATACATGCTGGCAAAGCGCTGGGTGGACCACCAGGACACCGGCGCCGCGCACAAGCTGGTGACCAGCCACCTGCGTCTGGCGGCCAAGATCGCCATGGGCTATCGCGGCTACGGATTGCCGCAGGCCGAGGTGATTTCCGAGGCGAATGTGGGCCTGATGCAGGCCGTCAAGCGGTTCGATCCCGAAAAGGGGTTCCGGCTGGCCACCTATGCGATGTGGTGGATCCGCGCCAGCATTCAGGAATACATCCTGCGGTCGTGGTCGATGGTCAAGCTGGGCACGACCAGCGCGCAGAAAAAGCTGTTCTTCAACCTGCGCAAGGCCAAGGCGCGCATCGGCGCGATCGAGGAGGGCGACCTGCGCCCCGAGAACGTCAGGCAACTGGCCAATGACCTCAGCGTCACCGAAACCGAGGTGGTCGAGATGAACCGCCGTCTGGCCGGGTCGGATGCCTCGCTCAACGTGACGGTCGGGGGCGAGGAAGGCTCGGGCAGTTGGCAGGACTGGCTGGAGGACGAGGACGCCGACCAGGCCGGCGCCTATGCCGAGCGCGACGAATTCGAGGCCCGGCAGGCGATGCTGCTGTCGGCGATGGATGTGCTCAACGAGCGCGAGCGCGTGGTCCTGAGCGAGCGGCGGCTGGCCGAACCCGCAGTGACGCTGGAGGAACTGAGCGAGCGTTTTGGCGTCTCGCGTGAGCGCATCCGCCAGATCGAGGTGCGGGCCTTCGAGAAGTTGCAGGCCCGCATGACCGAGATCGCGCGCGAAAAGGGGATGATCCCGGCCTGACGGGGCGGCTTCGGCGGCTGCCGTCGCGCGCGTATCCGGGGCGGAATGAAAGGGTGACGCGGGGGCCAGGTGGCCCCGGCGTCACCCGGCCAGCACGGGCCAGAGCGTGAGCAGCAGAAGCAGAGCCATGGCAATGTTGAACGCCCGCAGACGGCGTGGCTCGCTCAGCCAGGTGCCCAGCGCGCTGCCCGCCGCCGCCCAGAGCGACACGCAAGGCAGGTTCACGGCGCCGAACACCCCCGCCACCATCAGAACCGATGGCCAGTCCGCCCGCGGTGCGTAAAGCGTGGCGGCGGTCAGCGCCATCGACCAGGCCTTTGGATTGACCCATTGAAAGGCGGCGGCTTGCAGCAGTGTCAGCGGCCTGCCGCGTGCCCGGTCGCTGGCGGCGGGCGGTGCGGCTGCGGCGATCTTCCACGCCAGCCAGACCAGATAGGCGACCGACGCCAACGTCAGCAGGCTGCGCGCGGGAGGCCAGGCGGTGAAGGCCCCCGCAAGGCCGAACCCGACCAGCGCCGTCATCACCGTGAACCCTGCGCCGATGCCCAGCATGTGCGGCAGCGTCCGGCGAAAGCCGAAATTCACCCCCGAGGCCAGCAGCATCAGGTTGTTGGGCCCCGGCGTGACCGATGACACGAAGGCATACAGAACAAGTGCGGCCAGAAGCGGGCCGGTCAGGGGCAGGTCGGCGAAAAGAGGCACTGGCGAAGGGGTCCTGTGGGCGTTTTTTGTCAGGCGAGACTAGGCCGCCGTATCCGGAGAAAGGTTGCGTTTTCTTTCCGGATCGGGGTATTTGCGCAATCCATGAGCCCTTCTGACCCCTTCAACGACAGGATATTGCGCGAACTGGCGCGCGACGGGCGGGTGTCGAACCTCGATCTGGCGACGCGGGTCGGGCTGTCACCCTCGGCCTGCCTTCGCCGGGTGCAGGACCTCGAACGCCGCGGCGTCATCAAGGGGTATCGCGCGGTGATCGACCCCGCGCAGACTGGCATCGGCTTTGTTGCCTATGTCACGGTCGGGTTGAACCTGCACACCAAGGCCGCGCAGGCCGGATTCGAGCGCGCCATGGCGAATGCCGTGCAGGTGCGCGAATGCCACAACGTCACCGGCACCGTCGAATACCTCCTGCGCGTCGAGGTTGCCGATCTGGCCGCCTACAAGCATTTCCACACCGAGATCCTCGGAACCCTGCCGCAGGTGGCGGCGATCACCACCTTTGTCGTCATGGGCTCGCCCAAGGACGAGCGGGCCTGAGGGGTGAACGAGGCTCTGGCGACAGTGAACCCCTGTGCCCCGGGTGCGGGGCGTGCCTGTCGCAGGCAGGCTCCCTCGGGGTTGAGGCGCAGGTGCCCTTGTGAAAGGATGACCGCCGGGCGCAGCCCGCGGCCCGGCGCCGTCCGGGAAGGGGTGAGGACATGAGCGGAACGGATTGGCGTGTCTGGGCCCGGATCGGGTTCCTCAGCTTTGGCGGGCCGGCGGGGCAGATCGCGCTGATGCATCACGAACTGGTCGAGCGCCGCCGCTGGATCGACGAGGCGCGGTTCCTGCACGCGTTGAACTTCTGCATGATACTGCCGGGGCCCGAGGCGATGCAGCTTGCCACCTATGTCGGATGGATGCGCGGCGGCTGGCGTGGGGGGCTGGTGGCCGGGGGGTTGTTCGTGCTGCCGGGTGCGCTGGCGGTGATGGCGCTGGCCTGGGTCTATGTGCTGGCCGGGACGCTGGGCCCGCTGGCCGGGGTTCTGGCCGGGCTCAAGGCGGCGGTGATCGCGCTGGTCGCGATGGCGCTGGTCCGGTTGACGAAAAAGGCGTTGCTCAGCCGATTCCACCGCGTGCTGGCGCTGGGGGCGTTTGGCGCGCTCTTCGTGCTGGGGTTGCCGTTTCCGCTGGTGGTGCTGGGGGCGGCGCTGCTGGGCTATGCGCTGGCGCGGGGCAAGGGTGTTGAGCGGGGCTCTCAGGATGGACCCGCCGACCGGGGCGCGATGCTGCGCACCGGTCTGGTGTGGCTGGCGCTGTGGCTGGTGCCGGTGGCGGGGCTGCTGGCGTTGCTGGGGCCCGGCCATGTGATGGCCGAGGTTGCGCTGCTGTTCAGCCAGCTTGCGGTTCTGACCTTCGGCGGGGCCTATGCGGTGCTGGCCTGGGTGGCCCAGACGGCGGTCGAGGGCTATGGCTGGCTGACCCCCGCGCAGATGATCGACGGTCTGGCACTGGCCGAGACGACGCCAGGCCCCTTGATCCTGACGCTGCAGTTTGTCGGCTTCATGGCGGGGTTCAATGCCTCGGGCGGGTCGCTGGCCATGGGCACGCTGGCCGGGCTTGTCGCGCTGTGGGTCACCTTCGCCCCCTGTTTCCTGTGGATTTTCGCGCTGGCCCCGATGGCCGAGCGTCTGCGCCGCAATCCCGCGCTGGCCGGGGCGCTGGCGGCGGTCACGGCGGCGGTGGTCGGGGTGATCGCCAGTCTTGCGCTGTGGTTTGCCGTGCATGCGCTGTTCAGTCAGACCCAGCGGGTTGGCGCCATAGACCTGCCGGTGTGGTCCAGCCTCGACGCCGGAATGGCGGGGCTGAGCCTGCTTGCGCTGCTGGCCGGGTTCGGGCTGCGTCTGGGGGCCGGGGCGCTGATTTCGGGGTGTGCACTCGCGGGGCTGGCGCTGCATCTCGTCAACTGAAACCCAGCGCCGGGCGTTTGCGCGACGGATTTACCGCACGGGCGCGCTGCGCTATCACGCGCCAATCAAACACGAGGCCCCGAATGTCCGCGCATGCCACCCCCGTTCCGATGATCGCCCGCCGTTCGGGCCCCTTGAAGGGTGTCGCCGCGATCCCCGGCGACAAGTCGATCAGTCATCGCGCGCTGATCCTTGGCGCGCTCAGCATCGGCGAGACCCGGATCACCGGCCTCCTGGAGGGGCAGGACGTGCTGGACACCGCTGCCGCGATGCGTGCCTTTGGCGCCACGGTGACCCGCCACGGCGAAGGCGCGTGGAGCGTGCGGGGCGTGGGCGTCGGCGGCTTTGCCGAGCCGTCGCAGGTGATCGATTGCGGCAATTCGGGCACCGGGGTGCGGCTGATCATGGGGGCGATGGCGACCACGCCGATCACCGCCACCTTTACCGGCGACGCCAGCCTGGTCAAACGTCCCATGGGCCGGGTCACCGACCCTCTGGCGCTGTTCGGCGCGCGGGCGGTGGGGCGGCGCGGCGGCAAGCTGCCGATGACCGTCGTAGGCGCGGCCGATCCGGTGCCAGTGCGCTATGTGCTGCCGATGCCTTCGGCGCAGGTCAAATCCGCCGTGCTGCTGGCGGGCCTCAACGCGCCGGGCCAGACGGTGGTGGTTGAACCCGAGGCCACGCGCGACCATACCGAGCGCATGCTGCGCGGATTTGGCGCCACGGTGGATGTGCAGGAAACGCCCCAAGGCCGCGTCATCACCCTGACCGGCCAGCCTGAACTGACCGGGCAGGTGGTGGCGGTGCCGCGCGATCCGTCCTCGGCCGCTTTCCCGGTCTGCGCCGCGCTTCTGGTGCCGGGGTCCGAGATCCTGGTGCCCGGCGTCAGCCGCAACCCGACGCGCGACGGGCTCTATGTGACGCTCTTGGAAATGGGCGCTGACATCACGTTCGAGAACCCGCGCGAGGAGGGGGGCGAGCCGGTGGCCGATCTGCGCGTGCGCCATTCGCCGAACCTGAAAGGGGTAGAGACGCCGGACTCCCGCGCCGCCTCGATGATCGACGAATTCCCCATCCTGTCGGTGGTGGCCTCGATGGCGCATGGGACCACGGTCATGCGTGGCGTCAAGGAATTGCGCGTCAAGGAAAGCGACCGGATCGACGCTATGGCGCGAGGGCTCGAGGCCTGTGGCGTCAGGGTCGAGGAGGACGAGGATACGTTGATCGTCCATGGCACCGGCCGCGTCGCGGGGGGTGCCATGGCGCGCACGCACATCGACCACCGTATCGCGATGGCCTTTCTGGTGCTGGGGCTGGTCAGCGATTCGCCGGTGCGGGTGGACGACGGTTCGCCCATCGCGACCTCGTTTCCGGACTTCGAAGCGCTGATGACCGGCCTCGGCGCCGATATCGCGCGCGAGGGCTGAGCGATGGAGCGGGCGATCACCTGGGGCCTGCCGCTTCTGACGGCGGCGGTCTATGCTTGGCTCGCGCTCTGGCTGGGCGGGCAACTGGCAGAGCAGTCCGGGGGGCTGATGCCCTTTGACCTGCGCCTTCAGGGCTATGATCTGGCCGAGGCACGCGCCTATCTGCGCGCCCTGACGCCCGAGGGCTTCGTTCTTTACCTGGGGCCGATCCGGCTGGCTGATACGCTGTTTCCGGGGCTGATGGGATTGTGCTTCCTGTGGTGGATGCGTCCCCTGGCCGGGGTTTTTGGCATGGTCTGCATTCTGGCGGCGATGGCCTATGTCGCGCTGGACTGGGGCGAGAACTGGGCGGTGGCGCAGCTTCTGGATGCGGGGCCGGACTGGGTGCATCCGGGTGGGGTGCATCTGGCCAGCGCGCTGACGCAGGGCAAATTCGCGGCCTTTGCGCTGGCGGCGGTGCTGTCGGGGCGGCAGATCTGGCGCCGGTGGCGCGGGTGACGCGCGGGTCAGAGAGGCGCTCGCGCACCTCTCGCGCTGCGCGCTCAGCCTGCTGAGACTGTTTGCGCCAAGAAGACCGGGCTCAGGCGGGGATGTCCCAGACCTGTCCGGGGGCGAGGGCG
>CALEZJ010000574.1 GCA_937927885.1 uncultured Paracoccaceae bacterium
GTGTCACGGGGGTAGGCGCCGATCGTGCCATCGGGTTCAGCCGGCCATCCCAGCAGCACCAGACCGGCGGGATTGCGCAACGTGCCGTCGGCCGCCGGGCGGAAGGACCCCGTGGTCATCAGCATCAGCGGCAGGTCGCTTCCGCCTGCATCGACAGCCGAACTGGAGGTGACCGGCAGAAAGCCACGCCCGCTGACTGCAAGGTCGGTCGCGTTCGAACTGCTGGTCAGAACGCCGCGTTCGTCGATCAGGCGCATCGTCGATGAGCGCACGCCCCCGGCGATATAGGGCCCGTAATGCGATCCCGACATGACCATGGACTGGAACGACGCGATGACGCGTTTGTACCCGATCGTTCCGGTATTGGCGATGTTGTCCGAAATCGCGGCAAGCCGGGTCGAGTTGGCGTTTAGCCCGGAAATCCCGGCGTTGAAGGACGAATAGAGCGTGGACATTCGGCAGCCTTTCGTGGTGGTGCGAAGCGGATCGACTCACCATCGCACGAAGGGCGTTAATGCCCGCCTAACGTCGTTTCGTCAGCGCGCGCGACGCAACAGGATCAGTTCGAGCCGGTTGTTGCGCGCCGCCATCGGGTTTGGATCGACTGGCCGCCGATCGGCATGGCCGGTGACGCGCGCCACCCTTGCCGGGTCGAATCCCTCGGCTTCGAGCATGCGGCGCACCCGGTCGGCCCGCGCCGTCGACAGCACCCAGCGTGGATCACCGGCCTGCACGACCGTATAGGTACGCGTATGCCCCTCGATCGCCAAGGGATTGACGACCATTGCTGAAATCTCGCTCATGACAGCGATGACCGCTGCGAGGATCGGCATGGGATCGGCGGTATCGGCCAGAAAGAGCGGCGCACCGGGCAGGTCGAACAGTTCGATCACCAGCCCTTCGTCCGTCTGTCGCGTGATCACATGGCGCAGCGCGCGGTCCAGGACCGGACTCTCGCCACCCAGCCCACGCAGCCTTTGCGTGATCTCCTCGAACGAAGCTGTCTCGGCCTGGGCGAGGGCTGCCCGGTCCGAGTCCGTGGTGTCAGGCGTTGACGGACCCAACTGATTGCGGGTTTCCAGATCGGTCCCGCCAAACATTCCGTCCCCGCCCGAGGAAATCCGATGCACGGGAATCGTCGGATTGAAGTAATCCGCCAAGCCGCGTCTTTGTGATTCGGTCGTCGCACCCAACAGCCACATCATCAGAAAGAAGGCCATCATCGCCGTGACGAAGTCGGCGTAGGCCACTTTCCAGGCCCCGCCATGGTGTCCGCCACCCACGACAATCTTCTTCCGTTTGATGATGATAGGCCGGGCATCATTTTGCCGGCTCATCCCACCACCCATGTCTTCACCCAGCAACAGGCCTAGCAGAGAGGTGTGAAGCAGGCGTTAATCGGCGCCGGGCAAGAGAGGCGTGCGGCCCTCGGGCCCCAGGGTGAATACCGCCTGCCCCTCGATCACCACCGCGGTGAGCGGGCCACCATAGGCCGCGCCGCTGTCGATGTTGACCCGGTTGCCGTGATGGCGCGGCGCGGGCAGATGGGTATGGCCGTGCAGCACCAGCCAGGGATGTGCCGCTTCGTGCTCCAGAAACGGCGCGCGGATCCAGAGGAGATCGTCGGCGCTCTGGTCCTCCAGCGCCAGCCCGGGGCGCAGCCCGGCATGCACGAATGCCACCGCGCCGCGCTTCCAATACGTCGGCAGATCCTCCAGAAACCGGCGGTGCGATTCGGGGACGACGGCCCTCGCACGGTCGGGCGGCGCCTCTGGGTCCAGGCCATAGCTCGCCAGGGTCTGCTGCCCGCCAAGGCGGGGATGCAGCCAGGTGGCATCAGGGCGCAGGATCGGGTCACGGCGACCTTCGAGGTAAAGCGTGAACATCCGGTCGTGGTTGCCCTTGAGCACGATCCACGGCTGCCCGGAGATCTGCCCGTTCAGCAAGAGGTCGACCACACCCGCCGAATCGGGCCCCCGGTCGACCAGATCGCCCAGATGTATCACCGGCGATTCCAGGTCTCTCTCGCGCGCGCGATCCTCTTGGATCCAGCGATGGGCCTCGCGCAGGAGGTCGATCTGGCCGTGAATGTCACCAATGGCATAACTGCGCAGGGTCATGGAGGGCTCGGGCTGGTTGCCGGGGGTTTCTGCGAGATTGGCGTCAGGAATGCAAGGCGGGCACGGAGCATCCGCCTGTGCATGAAAATGCACGCTTGAAAGAGATGTCTTGCTATTTCCCCTTAATGTTGCACTATATCGCACATGCGCTGGCGCTATGCGCCCGGCCGGGGAGGGCCGCAGGCGTAAGGGGGGATTGCATGACCGAGAATGCCGCCATCCATTTTGTGGATCGCCACGTCATCGAGGGGCGCGGCGGGCGCATCGCCTTTGTCGAGGCCGACGGCGCGCGTCGCAGCCTGAGCTATGGCGACCTCGCCGAAGCCAGCGCGCGCTGGGCCGGGGCGCTGATGCGACATGGCGTGCGGCGCGAAGAACGGGTGGCGATGATCCTGCGCGACCAGATCGAGTTCCCGGTGGTGTTCTGGGGCTCGCTCAAGGCCGGCGCGATCCCGGTTCCGCTGAATACCTTGCTGGCGGCGCCGGTCTACGAGGCCGTCCTGAACGACTCCCGCGCATCGATCCTTGTCGTGTCGGAGCAACTCTGGGACACCGTGAAACCCGCGATAGACGGCAACCGTTTTCTGCGCGCCGTGGTGGTGGTCGGCGGCCAGAGGCTGTGCGATGGCACCGAATGCCTGACCTGGGAGGCGTTCATGTCCGGGGCGGAGCCCGCCGAAACCGTCGAGGCCAGCGGCGATGAACTGGCGTTCTGGCTCTATTCCTCGGGTTCGACCGGGGTGCCCAAGGGGGTGCGCCACGTTCACGCCAGCCTCAAGGCCACTGCCGACACCTTTGGCGCGCAGGTCCTTGGCATCACCGAAGCGGACACCGTGTTTTCCGTGGCAAAGCTGTTCTTTGCTTATGGGCTGGGCAACGCGATGTCCTTCCCCATGTCGGTCGGGGCAAAGACCGTGCTTTTTGCCGGGCGCCCGACGCCGGACGGTGTGCTGGAGATCATGGCACGCGAGAAGCCCACGCTGTTTTGCGGCGTGCCGACGCTGTTCGCCGCGCTGGTGGCCGAGCAGGAGCGTCGGGGCGGGACGCCTGTCCACGACATCCGGCTGAGCACCTCGGCCGGCGAGGCGCTGCCGCGCGAGATCGGCGAGCGGTGGGAAAGGCTCTGGGGCACCGAGATCGTCGACGGCGTTGGCTCGACGGAGATGCTGCACATCTTCCTGTCGAACCGGCCCGGGGATGTGGTCTATGGCACTTCGGGCGTCGCGGTGCCGGGATACGAGGTGCGGCTGGTCGACGAGCATGACGAGGATGTTCCCGAAGGTGAGGTGGGCGAGTTGCTGGTGCGCGGCCCGTCCAGCGCCGAGGGCTACTGGAACCGGCGCTCGAAAAGCCTGAGCACCTTTCAGGGCCACTGGACGCGCACCGGCGACAAATACCAGCGCACGCGCGAGGGTCGCTATGTCTACTGCGGGCGCACGGATGACATGTTCAAGGTCTCGGGGATCTGGGTCAGCCCTTTCGAAGTGGAGCAAGCCCTGATCGAGTATCCGGGCGTGCTGGAGGCCGCCGTCGTGGCGCGCGCCGACGAGCAGGATCTGGTCAAGCCGGCGGCCTTCGTGGTGCTGAAGCCGGGTGCAACGCTGGATGAAGAGAGTCTGAAAGAGCATGTGAAGGCGCGCATCGGGATGTGGAAATATCCGCGCTGGGTTGAGGTGGTCGAGGAACTGCCAAAGACCGCGACAGGAAAGATCCAGCGTTTCAAGTTGCGCGCGGGGTAAGGCGGGGTCAGGGGGCGCTTGCGCCCATTGACGAAAAATGGGGCACAAAGGGGGCATGGATGCTGGACCTGTCGAGGGGGCGCGGGTTTCTGGAGGCGGGCGGCAGACGGCTGGAATGGGCGTTCTGGCCGAGTGGCGCCGGGCCGGTGATCGTTCTGTTGCACGAAGGGCTGGGCTGCGTGGAATTGTGGCGGGATTTTCCGGCGCGGTTGGCCTTGGCCAGCGGGCTGCCAGTGTTCGCCTATTCGCGCGAAGGGTATGGGCAATCCGATCCGGCCGCCCTGCCCTTGCCGATCGACTACATGACACACCACGCGACCAGCGTCCTGCCGCAAGTTCTGGACGCGCTGGGCAGAGGCCCGGTGATCCTGATGGGGCACTCGGACGGGGCCACCATTGCGGCGGAACATGCCGGGCGGGTGGCGGACGCGCGGGTGCGCGGTCTTGTGCTGATGGCGCCACACTTTTTCACCGAGCCCGAGGGGCTGGCCGAGATCGCCCGCACGGGCGACGCCTTTGCCGCGGGCGGAGTGGCTGAACGCATGGGCAAGTATCACCGGGATCCGGTGGCGACGTTTCAGGGCTGGCACGGAGCCTGGACCAACCCGGGCTTTGCCCGCTGGGATGTCAGCGAGGTGATCGACTACATCCGCGTACCGACGCTGGTAATCCAGGGGCGGCAGGATCAGTACGGAACGCTGGCGCAGGTGCGGGCGATCGCGGATCGTTCCTATGCGCCGGTCGAGGAACTGGTTCTGGACGATTGCCGCCATGCTCCGCAATTCGACCAGCCCGAGGCCGTGCTGGCCGCGGTGCGCGCCTTTTCGCAGCGGCTGATGGCGCATGAAGCGGCGATGCCCGAAGGCGCATGATCATCCTGCCGCAAATCCCGCATCTGCCTGGCCGAACGCCCCGTCCCGATCCGGCGGTCTTTGCGACGCTGAGGGGCGACCCCGAGGCGGCGTTTCGCGCCGGGATCGAGGCCTTTGAGCGCGGGTATTTCTGGGAAGCCCATGAATGCTGGGAAGGGGTCTGGGCCTCGTGTCCGCCTGCCAGCCGGTCCCGGCACCTGATGCAGGGTCTGATACAATTGGCGAATGCCGGACTGAAGCGACGGATGGGAAAGGATCGGGCGGCCGCGCGCATCTTGATGCTTGCCGACGCCGCTCTGGCGCGCGCTGGGGATGGGGCAATGGGGATGGCC
>CALEZJ010000575.1 GCA_937927885.1 uncultured Paracoccaceae bacterium
CCGATCAGCAGCGCCTGCCCCCAGACCGGGATCGAGGTGGCCAGCGCGGCGAGGGTCATTGCCGGGATCATCACCGCGGCCAGAAGGCGGTTGCGGGCCGCGGCAGGGGCGACCTGGTGCGCCGTCCGAAAGATCATCTGTGCATTCCCCGCATGTCCCGCCCCTGGTCCTCTCGGCCCGAGGGTTGGACATGCCGGTGAGCGAAGCCTTAACGCAGCCGGGGAATTTCCGTCGAATTGTCGGAAGATTTCGCCGGATCGGCCCAGAGGTTAGCAAAATCAAAAAGTTGCGGGTCAACCAGATGCGAAGGGCGCACATTCATCAGGGCGCGGAACATGATGTTGCGCCGCCCGGGCGTGCGCTTTTCCCAATCGTCCAGCAGCGCCTTGACCTGCGCGCGTTGCAGGCCCTCCTGACTGCCGCACAGATCGCAGGGGATGATCGGATAGCCCATCGCGCGGGCAAAACGGTCGCAATCGGCCTCGGCGACCAGCGCCAGCGGGCGCAGCAGGGTCAGGTCGCCCTCCTCGTTCAACAGCTTGGGCGGCATGGTCGCCAGCCGCCCGCCATGGAACAGGTTCATGAAGAATGTCTCAAGGATATCATCGCGGTGATGGCCCAGTACGACCGACGAACAGCCCTCCTCGCGCGCGATGCGGTAAAGGTTGCCGCGCCGCAGGCGCGAGCACAGCGAACACATCGTGCCGCCGGGCTTGATCTTGTCGACGACCACCGAATAGGTGTCCTGATACTCGATCCGGTGCGGCACCTGCATGCGGGTCAGGAACTCGGGCAGCACCGTTGCCGGGAAATTCGGCTGCCCCTGATCGAGGTTGCAGGCCAGAAGATCGACCGGCAACAGCCCGCGCCATTTCAATTCGTGCAGGATGGCCAGCAGCGTATAGCTGTCCTTGCCGCCCGACAGGCACACCAGCCAGCGGTCGCCCGGGCGGATCATGCCAAAGGTCTCGGTGGCCTCGCGCACCTGCTGGACCAGGCGCTTTCTGAGCTTGCGGAACTCGGTAGACTTTGGCGCCCCGGCGAAAAGCGGGTGGATGTCGCTGTCGGGCAGATCGTCGGTGTCGTCGCGCATGGGCCGAGCCCTCCTGCCTGCTGCCTTAGGGGCTTTCCGGCGCCATCGTCAAGCCGCGCCTGCGGCGGGTACGGGCGCCAACATTCCGCTTTTCCGATCGGACCCGCTGCGGCAAGGTGTCGGGGCAGTGAATCAAGAGAGGTCTTCATGCGATTCATGGTCCCGGCGCTTCTGGCTGCCACCGTTCTGACAGCGGGCTGCGCCAACAGCGTTGCCAATGACCCCGCCTACATGGCCCGCGTCCGCGCCGAGCAAGCGGCGAGTACCGACCGCTGGAACAGGGCCTGGAGCAGTGGAACCTCGGTTGGCGGGGGCTATTCCACCTCGGGGGGCTCGTCCGGGACGCAGGCGGGCGGGGTGCAGCGGTGCTATCAGACATCGGCCAGCCGACAGACCTGCTTTCGCTGAACCGCCGCCTCGCCCGGTGCCTCCGTGGGCGGGCGCTCACATCCCGCCTGCCCCCTTGCGCGCATCGTGGTCGGGATCGGCCCCCGGCACCGGGTCATAACCCTGCCGGCCCCAGGGGTGACAGCTGCCGATCCGCCGCGCCGCCAGCCAGGACCCCTTGAACGCGCCGTGCCGCTGAAGCGCCTCCAGCGTGTAGACCGAGCAGGTGGGCTGATAGCGGCAGCCGTGCCCCACCCAGGGGCTCAGCAGCAGCCGATACGCCAGCACCGGCAGTGACAACAGCCATGCCAGCGGCGCAGAGGTCAGTCGGGGGCGGGG
>CALEZJ010000576.1 GCA_937927885.1 uncultured Paracoccaceae bacterium
CATCTACAGGATGCGGCCGCGGCTTGAGGAAAAGGCCCTGAAGTACATCTGACGGAAGCGGGGGGCTTCTCGCCCCCCGCACCCCCTCGCCAAAGGGGGGAGCACGCTCCCCCCTCTGGACACCCCCGGTGCGTATTTGGGGCAAAATGAAGCTGCGGGTCAGGCGATCAGGGACAGCTTTTCCTCGACAAAGCGCACCAGATCCGCGGCCGGGCGGGCGCCGGACAGGCGGGCGACTTCGCGTCCCTGGGCAAACAGGATGAAGGCCGGGATGCCGCGGATGTTGTAGCGCACGGTGGCGTCGGGATTGGACTGGGTGTCGATCTTGGCCAGCCGCACGCGCGGCGCGAGTGCCCGGGCGGCCTTTTCGAATTCGGGCGCCATGGCGCGGCAGGGGCCGCACCAGGGGGCCCAGAAATCGACCAGAAGCGGCAGATCATCGGTTTTCGCCGCCTTTTCGAGCGCGCGGAAATCGAGTTGCGCCACCTTGCCGTCGATCAGCGCATGGCCGCAGGTGGCGCATTTCGGCGCCGCATCGGCCTTGTCGGCGGGGAACTGGTTGGTCTGGCCGCAGTCGGGGCAGGTCAGGCGAAGTTTCCGGGTCATGGCGCCCTCACGCATTCATGGGTTTGAATGCGAAATGGGGGTGCCAGGTCCGGCTGTCAAGAGGGGGGGCGCGGCGGGCGGGACCGATAGACCGGCAGGCGCCAGCCGAAGGTCATCGATCCCGCGCGCAAAAGGAAGGTCATCGCGGCGCAGGCGATCAGCGCGGGCGCGGTGCTGCCCATCACCTGTTCCACCCCCAGCGCCATCAAGGCCCCGGCAAAGGCCGCGCTGAGATAGAGCTCGCCCTGCCGCAGCACCAGCGGCACCTCGTTGCAGACGACGTCGCGCATCAGCCCGCCGAAGGCGCCGGTGGCCATCCCCATCATCAGGACAACCGCCGGCCCATGCCCCAGGCTGAAGGCGACGCCCACCCCGGCCGGAACCGCCACCGCCAGCGCCCCGGCATCGAGCCAGTCGATGGCGCGGCGGCGCGATTCCAGCCGATGGGCGGTGAAGAACACCAGCACCGCGGCGGCGCAGGCCGTGGCGATGTACCAGGGGTTGGCGATCCAGAACACCATGTCGCGATTGAGCAGAAGGTCGCGGATCGTGCCGCCCCCCACTGCCGTCAGCGAGGCGATGAACAGGAACCCCACGATGTCGAGCTGCGCGCGGCTGGCGACCAGCGCGCCCGTCAGGGCAAAGATGAAGACCGAGGTGTAATCGAGCGCGGCGAGCAGCGTCATTTGAAGGGCGCCATGCCTGCGCGCGCCAGTTCATCGGCGCGCTCGTTTTCCGGGTGCCCGGCGTGGCCCTTGATCCAGGCCCAGGTCACGCGATGCGACGCCTGCGCGGCATCCAGCCGCTGCCAGAGGTCGGCGTTCTTGACCGGTTTTCGATCGGCGGTTTTCCAGCCGTTGCGCTTCCAGCCGTGGATCCACTGCGTCACGCCGTTCTTCACATAGGCGGAATCGGTGGTGATGGTGATGGCCGCCGCGCGGGTCAGCGATTCCAGGGCCGAGATCGCCGCCATCAGCTCCATCCGGTTGTTGGTGGTCAGCGCCTCGCCGCCGTGCAGCTCGCGTTCCTTGACCACGTCCGCTCCCTCCATCGCGCGCATCAGGACACCCCAGCCTCCGGGCCCCGGATTGCCCGAGCAGGCTCCGTCGGTCCATGCAAAAAGCTCTGGCATCAGGCGGGAACCCGCAGGATGCGCGGCACCTTGAATTCGATGTCCTCGACGGCGGTTTCCACCTGTTCCAGCGCCACGTCA
>CALEZJ010000577.1 GCA_937927885.1 uncultured Paracoccaceae bacterium
CTATCCTCTTCGTCGGCAGCGTCAGATGTGTATAAGAGACAGGCATCAGGAACTGGGCGCGAGACTGGTGCCCTTTGCGGGCTATGAGATGCCCGTGCAATACCCGATGGGCGTGCTGAACGAGCACCTCCACACCCGCTCCAAGGCCGGGCTATTTGACGTGTCCCACATGGGGCAGGTGATCTTGCGCCCCCGCCGCGACATGGCTTCGCTGGCAGCGGCGTTCGAGGCCATGATGCCGGTCGATGTGGCCGGGCTTCCCGTGGGGCGGCAGCGGTATGGCCTTTTCACCAACGATCAGGGTGGAATCCTCGACGACCTGATGTTTGCCAACTGGGGCGAGGAACTGTTCGTCGTCGTCAACGCCGCGTGCAAGGAGGCCGACACCGCGCGCATGGCGGATGCCCTGTCGGACGTGGCCGAGGTGCTCGCGGTAACTGACCGTGCCCTGCTGGCGCTGCAAGGGCCGCGGGCCGAGGCGGCCCTGGCCAGCATTGCCCCCGGTGTAACGGCGATGCGCTTCATGGATGTCATCACGTCCGACAGCGCTTATGGCGCGCTTTGGATCAGCCGCTCGGGCTATTCGGGTGAGGACGGGTTCGAGGTTTCGGTGGCCGAGGCGCAGGCCGAGCCCTTTGCCCGCGCATTGCTGGCGCTGCCAGGCGTCGCCCCCATCGGCCTCGGCGCGCGCGACTCGCTGAGACTGGAAGCAGGGCTGTGCCTTTATGGTCATGACATCGACACCGGGACCTCACCGGTCGAGGCGGGATTGACCTGGGCAATCCAGAAGTCCCGCCGCAGTGCTGGCGGCTTTCCAGGTGCCGCGCGAATCCTGCGGGAACTGGCGGAAGGGCCTGCCCGCCTGCGTGTGGGCCTTCGCCCCGAAGGCCGCGCACCGATGCGCGAGGGCACACCACTCTTCGCCGCCGAGGATGCGGCCGATCAGATCGGCGCCGTCACCTCGGGCGGGTTCGGCCCCAGCCTGAACGCCCCCTTGGCGATGGCCTATGTCCCCACGGCCCTAGCCACCACCGGCACCCGTCTTTGGGCCGAAGTGCGTGGCAAGCGCCTGCCCGCGCTGATCGCCCCGATGCCCTTTCACCCCACAACCTATCGCAAATGAGGCTCTGAGATGAAATTCACCAAGGAACACGAATGGCTGCGCGTCGAGGGCGATCTGGTCGTCGTCGGCATTACCGAGCACGCAGCGGAGCAATTGGGTGATGTTGTATTTGTGGAACTGCCCGAAGTCGAAACCCAGGTTTCCGAGGGTGACGAGGTCTGCGTGATCGAATCCGTGAAAGCCGCAAGCGATATTCTTGCCCCGCTCGACGGCGAGATCGTTGCCGTCAATGATGTGCTCACCGACAATCCGGCGCTGGTCAACGAGGATGCTCTGGGCGCGGCCTGGTTCTTCAAGATGAAGATCGACGATCTTTCGGCCCTCGACGCCTTCATGGACGAGGACGAATACAAGGAGTTCATCGGCTAAGGCCGAGGCAGCACCATGACCTATACTCCCACCGACTATAACCCCTATGACTTCGCCAACCGCCGCCACATCGGCCCCTCGCCCGCCGAGATGGACCAGATGCTGGCCACCATCGGCGTGCCCAGCCTCGATGCGCTGATCGACGAAACGATCCCCGCCTCGATCCGCCAGAGCACCCCCCTGCCCTGGGCACCCTTGTCCGAGGGTGGATTGCTCGCTCGCATGCGCGAGGTGGCCGACAGGAACCGGGTGATGACCTCGCTCATCGGGCAGGGCTATTCGGGCACGATCACCCCACCAGCGATCCAGCGGAACATTCTGGAAAACCCGGCGTGGTATACGGCCTACACCCCCTATCAGCCGGAAATTGCGCAAGGGCGGCTGGAAGCTTTGTTGAACTTTCAGACCATGGTCGCAGATCTGACCGGCCTGCCGGTGGCCAATGCCAGCCTGCTCGACGAAGGCACCGCCGCCGCCGAGGGCATGGTGATGGCGCAGCGGGTGGCGAAATCGAAGGCTTCCGGCTTCTTCGTCGATGCCAATTGCCACCCCCAGACCATCGCCGTGATCCGCACCCGGGCCGAACCTCTGGGCATTCCGGTCACCGTGGGCGAACCCGAAACGCTGGACGCCGCGCAAGTCTTTGGCGCGATTTTCCAGTACCCCGGCACCTATGGCCATGTTCGCGACTTTACCGATACCATCGCCGCGCTGCATTCGGCCAAGGCGATTGCGATTGTGGCAACCGATTTGCTGGCGCTATGTGTGCTGAAGGAACCGGGGGCCATGGGGGCCGATATCGCGGTCGGCAGCGCCCAGCGCTTTGGTGTGCCGATGGGCTACGGCGGGCCGCATGCCGCGTTCCTGTCTTGCGCTGATGCGCACAAACGGCAGATGCCGGGGCGACTGGTGGGGGTCTCCATCGATGCGCGCGGCAACAAGGCCTATCGGCTGTCACTGCAAACCCGCGAGCAGCATATCCGGCGCGAGAAAGCCACGTCGAACGTCTGCACCGCACAAGCGCTTCTGGCGGTGATGGCGTCGATGTATGCGGTCTTCCATGGTCCCGTTGGCCTTCGCGCCATCGCCGAGCGGGTGCATTTCATGACCGAGCGCCTTGCCCGCGCGCTGAAGGCGGCAGGGGCACGGGTCGAACCGGCAGCCTTCTTTGACACGATCACGGTCGAGGTCGGTGTGGGTCAGGCGGGGATTCTGGCTGCCGCGCGGCATGAGGGACTGAATTTTCGCAAGATCGGCACACGGCATGTGGGCATCGCGCTGGATGAAACCACTGATGAAAACATTCTGCACCGTGTCCTCAAGGCCTTTGGCATCGACGGCGTGCCGCCTCACCGGGCACACTTGGGTTTCCCGCAAGCGATGGCGCGGCAATCGGACTATCTGACGCATCCCATCTTTCACATGAACCGCGCCGAATCCGAGATGATGCGCTATATGCGCCGCCTGTCGGATCGGGACCTTGCACTGGACCGCGCCATGATCCCGCTGGGGTCATGCACGATGAAGCTGAACGCGGCGGCCGAGATGATGCCGATCACCTGGCCCGAATTCTCCAGCCTGCACCCGTTCTGCCCACCCGATCAGGCGCAAGGCTATGCCGAAGTCATCAACGACCTCAGCGCGAAACTCTGCGAGATCACCGGCTATGACGCCTTTTCCATGCAGCCCAATTCCGGCGCGCAGGGCGAATATGCGGGACTACTGACGATCCTCAACTATCACAAGGCGCGGGGCGACCATCAGCGCCGCATCTGCCTGATCCCGGTATCAGCCCATGGCACAAACCCGGCCAGTGCGCAGATGGCGGGGATGGAGGTGGTGGTCGTCAGATCCTCGCCCAACGGCGATATCGACGTCGAGGATTTCCGCGACAAGGCCGCCGAGGCGGGCGACAAGCTGGCCGCCTGCATGATCACCTATCCGTCCACGCATGGCGTGTTCGAGGAGACCGTGCGCGAGGTTTGCCAGATCACCCATCAGCATGGCGGGCAGGTCTATATCGACGGCGCGAACATGAACGCCATGGTCGGGCTGGTCAAACCCGGCGAGGTGGGCGGCGATGTGAGCCACCTGAACCTGCACAAGACCTTTGCCATCCCGCATGGCGGCGGGGGGCCGGGCATGGGGCCGATCGGCGTCAAGGCCCATCTGGCGCCGCATCTGCCCGGGCATCCGCATCTGGGCGGTGACGGCGCGGTCAGTGCCGCGCCCTATGGGTCGGCCTCGATCCTGCTGATTTCCTGGGCCTATATCCTGATGATGGGCGGTCCGGGCCTGACACAGGCGACGCGGGTGGCGATCCTGAACGCGAATTACATTGCGGCACGGCTCAGGGGCTCGTACCCCGTGCTCTACATGGGCAACAAGGGGCGGGTGGCGCATGAATGCATCCTGGATTGCCGCCCCTTCGCCGAGGCGGGCGTAACGGTCGAGGACATTGCCAAACGGTTGATCGACAACGGCTTTCATGCACCGACCATGAGCTGGCCGGTCGCGGGCACGCTGATGGTGGAGCCGACCGAGTCCGAAACCAAGGCCGAGATCGACCGCTTCATCACCGCCCTCCTGGCAATCCGCGACGAAATCGCGGCTGTCGAGCGCGGCGAGATCACGCCCGAGGCAAGTCCTCTGCGCCATGCGCCACACACGGTCGAGGATCTGGTGGCCGACTGGGACCGCGCCTATAGCCGCGAACAGGGGTGCTTCCCGCCGGGTGCCTTCCGCGTCGACAAATACTGGCCACCTGTCGGTCGGGTCGACAACGTCTGGGGTGATCGCAACCTCTTTTGCGTCTGCCCGCCGCTGAGCGACTATGTGAAGGCTGCGGAATGACGCGGGTCGCCGTGATGGGGGCCGGTGCAGTCGGCTGCTGGATCGGCGCAATGCTGGCGCGGGCGGGCGAAGCGGTGACGCTGATCGGCCGCCCCGCGCTGGTTCAGGCGGTGGCGGCGCAGGGCTTGCGGCTGGAAATGGGCGGGCGTGTCGAGGTGCTGCACCCGGAGGCGACCACCGATACGGCGGCGGTGGCAGGTTCGGATCTCGTGCTGGTCTGCGTGAAATCCGGCGATACCGAGGCGGCGGGTCGCGCCATGGCACCGCACCTGGCACCGGAGGCCCTGGTCCTCAGCCTGCAAAACGGCATCGGTAACGCCGAGACGCTGGCGCGGGTGACGGGGCAGTCCGCGCATCCCGCCGTGGTCTATGTCGCTGCTGCAATGGCAGGGCCGGGACATGTGTTGCACAGGGGGCGCGGCGAGTTGGTGGTGGGACCCGCAGCGCGAGACGCAGCGGCGCGCTTGCAGCGCGCGGGCGTGCCGGTCACCGTCAGCACTGACGTGCTGGAGGCGCTCTGGGTCAAGCTGACGATCAACTGTGCGCTGAACGCCCTTTCAGCGCTGACGCGCCAGCCTTACGGCGCGATCCTGGGCGAGCCGGGCGCCGAGGACCTTCTGGCTGGTCTCGTCGGCGAATGCGGGGCGGTGGCGCGGGGCGAAGGTGTTGGCCTGCCCGGCGACATGTTGGCGCAAGTGCTGGCGCTAGCGAGGGCGATGCCGGGTCAGATGTCCTCGACCGCGCAAGATCTGATCGCAGGCAAGCCCACGGAAATCGCCGCACTGAACGGAGAAGTTGCGCGGCGGGGGGCAGCTCTGGGTATCGCGGTGCCGCTGAATGCCTCCATGGTGGTCATGGTCAATCTGGCAGGCCGGAGCGTCGGTTCAGGCGTCGCAAGGTGAGTATTTGCAGCAAGATGAAGGGGCCGGGGCTTTTCCTTTGGGAGGGGCTTGGCTAAACACCCTGCAAACGCAGGGGATACGCCGATGACCATGGACAAGACCTTTGACGCCGCCGAAGCCGAGGCCCGCATCGCGAGGCTTTGGGAAGAAACCGGCGCGTTTCGGGCGGGGGCCAATGCAAAGCCCGGGGCCGACTCGTTTTGCGTGATGATCCCGCCGCCCAATGTGACCGGTAGCCTGCACATGGGTCATGCCTTCAACAACACGCTGCAGGACATTCTGGTGCGATGGCATCGGATGCGGGGGTTCGACACACTCTGGCAGCCGGGGCAGGACCATGCAGGCATCGCCACGCAGATGGTGGTCGAGCGCGAACTGGCCAAGACCAACCGGCGCCGCACCGATTTCAGCCGTGACGAGTTCACGCGGCTGGTCTGGGAGCAAAAGCGTGTCTCGGGCGGCACGATCATCGGGCAATTGCAGCGGCTTGGCTGTTCGCTGGACTGGTCGCGCAATGCCTTTACCATGTCCGGCGCCCCCAATTGCCCGCCCGGCGAGGAGGGTAATTTCCACGATGCCGTCATCAAGGTGTTCGTCGACCTGTACAACAA
>CALEZJ010000578.1 GCA_937927885.1 uncultured Paracoccaceae bacterium
CCTCCAGCATGGCCAGCGCAAGGCACAGGCGGACGGGATCGGTGCTGCGGAAAAGCTCTTTCATCGGCAAAACGATAGGGGGCGGTTGCGCAAAAGTCGATGGCATGGCAATGCGTGTCCCAGCAACGGGGTAAGGTCATGGGTGTGCAGGAAAACGTCCAGAAACCGCTGGATCGCCTGTCGGCGGAACTGTCGTCAGACATGGCGGCGGTCAACGACCTGATCCGGCAGAAGATGGCCAGCCGCCATGCCCCCCGCATCCCCGAGGTGACGGCGCATCTGATCGAGGCCGGCGGCAAGCGGCTGCGGCCGATGCTGGTTCTGGCGTCGGCGAAACTGCTGGGCTATCCCGGCCCGTATCACGTCCATCTGGCCGCCACGGTCGAGTTCATCCATACCGCCACGCTGCTGCATGACGATGTGGTGGACGAAAGCCGGCAGCGGCGTGGGCGGCCGACGGCGAACCTGCTGTGGGACAACAAATCCTCGGTTCTGGTCGGCGATTACCTGTTCGCCCGCAGCTTCCAGTTGATGGTCGAGCCGGGCAACATGCGGACGCTGGAAATCCTTGCCAATGCCAGCGCCACCATCGCCGAGGGCGAGGTGCTGCAACTGACCGCAGCGCAGGATCTGCGCACGGATGAGGGCATCTATCTTCAGGTGGTGCGCGGCAAGACGGCGGCGCTGTTTTCTGCCGCGACCGAGGTTGGGGGCGTCATCGCCGGCGCGCCTCAGGATCAGGTGCGGGCGCTGTTCGATTATGGCGACGCTTTGGGCATCGCCTTCCAGATCGTCGATGACATTCTGGATTACGGCGGCACGACCGCGACCATCGGCAAGAATGTCGGCGACGATTTCCGCGAACGCAAGCTGACCCTGCCGGTGATCAAGGCGGTGGCGGCGGCGGACGCCGGGGAACGCGCCTTCTGGCAGCGGGTGATCGAGGCCGGCGACCAGCGCGAGGGCGATCTGGAACAGGCGCTGGCGCTGCTGGCCCGGCATGGCGCAATCGAGGCGGCGCGGGCCGATGCGCTGGCCTGGGCGGCTGTGGCGCGGAACGCGCTGGCGGTCCTGCCCGCGCATCCGATCCGCGACATGCTGTCCGATCTGGCCGATTTCGTCGTCAGCCGGGTGGCGTAAGCGGGTCTCGCCCACTGAGCTCCCCCCGCAAACTGGACACTGGCATGAGCTATGGTTTGCATTCTGCTGATCTTCGACGAGAATGATATCAGAGATGTCGAAACGCAAGCAGCACGCGCCTGAATTCAAGGCGAAGGTCGCGCTGGCAGCCCTAAACGGCGAGGGTTGGAGGGACCGTCGCGCCAGCGGCGCGGCGTAACCCCGAACAACGCAGCCGAGCTGGCGAGCCGGTTTGGGGTGCATGATGCGACGATGATCCATCAATGGAGCGAGCTGAAGTCCGCCATTGGTCCGAGGACAAAGGCGAGCGCCCTGCTCGAAGGGGAGTCCGGCGTGTTCGAGCGCGGTGGCCGGAGAAATCCCAAGATCGACGAGGAACAGGTAAAGGAGCTCCATGCCAAGATCGGGGAGTTGGCGGTGGCCAACTCTTTTTTGGAACGAAAGCTGAAGCCTTGGGGCGGGAAGTGATGAGGCATTGGAACGCCATTGGTCCGAGAGACAATGCCGAACGGCATGATCGAGCCGGACCACCCGGATCTGTCCATCGGCCAGCAGTGCAAGCTGCTGTTGATCGCGCGCTCATCCTTCTAGTGGACGCCCAAGCGTGAGATCGGGCAGAACCTCAAACTGATGCGCCGGATCGACGAGCAATTCCTGGAGACCCCGTTCTTCGGTGTGCGCCAGATGACATGGCACCTGCGCAACGACCGCTACCTCGTCAACGAGAAGCGGATACGCCGACTGATGCGCCTCATGGGGCTGATGCCGATCTATCAGAAGCCTTACACCAGCAGGCCCGCGAAGGGGCACAAGACCTATCCATATCTGGCTCGAGAGGTCTGCGGGTGGATCGCCCGAACCAGATCTGGTGCTCGGACATCACCTGCCTGCCCATGCGGCGTGGCTTCCTCTACCTCGTGACGATCAGTTCGCCGTTCGGAAAACAGGGACAGGTTTGCTCATGGAGACAACCTAACTTGCTGACTCAAAAACATGAATCCGTGAACCGACGAGGTAGTGCAACAAAGCCCTCCGGCTCGGCCTTGCCTTGAAAGCCCTCGGCAACGCTGAAATGCCTGTTTTTACTGGTATTGAAGGGTCTTTTGAAAACCTGAAAGGCGGCGCCCTCCGACACCGCCTCGATAGTCAATTCTGACACCCCATCTGGCCGGCCTGCTCAATCCTGACGCCGTACGCCCCGCCACACACTCACGCCGGGCCACCTTCCAACCCTCGGTTAAACGCGCCTATTTTCGCCAGTCCCCACACTCAAGCGGGTAATCCCACAATCACCGGTTCTGTTGTTCCGTAACAACGATCTTGCCGGGCATGGCGCTCACCCGCATCGTCTCCTGCGGCTGATAATGGATGACCGAGCGGATCGATTCCCCCGCGTGAAGCAGGTCGAACGCGGTATTGATCTGCTCATGTGTCATGTTGTGGGTGATGTAGGGATCGACACTGAAATCGCCGCGCAGCCATTCATCGACCATGCCGGGCAACTGGCTGCGCCCCAGCACGCCGCCAAAGGCCGAGCCTCGCCAGACCCGCCCGGTGACAAGCTGGAAGGGACGGGTGGCGATTTCCTCGCCCGCGCCCGCGACACCGATCACCGTGCATTCGCCCCAGCCCTTGTGGCAGCATTCCAGGGCCGAACGCATGACGTTCACATTGCCGATACACTCGAAGGAATAATCCACGCCGCCGCCGGTCATGTCGATGATGACCTGATGGATCGGCTGCGGGAAGTCCTTGGGATTGATGCAGTCATGCGCGCCGAGGCTGCGGGCCAGCGGGAACTTGTTGGGGTTGGTGTCGATCCCGATGATGCGGCTGGCGCCGACCATCTTCGCGCCCTGGATCACCGCCATGCCGACCGCGCCGAGGCCGAAGACCGCGACGGTCGAGCCGGGTTCCACTTTGGCAGTGTTCCTTACCGCGCCCATGCCGGTCGGGATGGCGCAGCCCATCACGCTGGCCTTGGCCAAGGGCGCCTCGCGCGAGATCTTCGCCACCGCGATTTCCGGCAGGACGGTGTATTCGCTGAAGGTGCTGGTGCCCATGTAGTGATGGATCATCTTGCCCTTGTAGGAAAAGCGCGAGGTGCCGTCGGGCATCACGCCGCGGCCCTGCGTCTCGCGGATGGTCTGGCACAGGTTGGTCTTGCCAGACTTGATATAGGGGCAGTTCGGATCCTCGGGCGTGTACAGCGGAATGACATGATCGCCCGGCCTGACCGAGGTGACGCCGCGGCCGACCTCTTCGACGATGCCGACGCCTTCATGGCCCAGGATGGCGGGGAACAGCCCCTCGGGATCCTTGCCCGACAGGGTGAACATGTCGGTATGGCACAGGCTGGTGGTGACGATGCGGACCAGAACCTCGCCGTCCTTGGGGCCTTCGAGGTCGATTTCCTCGATCTCCAGCGGACGGTTCGGTTCCCATGCAATGGCGGCGCGGGTTTTCATCTGGGACAATCTCCTCGGCTTGTCTTAAATTAAGGCATGTTATTACGTAACCGAGCTTGCAGGAACCGGGCGGGGCGGTCGATTTCGGACAGGGTTCCCGATGTTCGCGCCACGGGACGGGAAAGCTGGGGATGACAGCATCGCAAGGACAGGCCGCCCCCGGCAGGGAAAGCCACCGGGTCCATGTCGTCATCTATCCCGGATTCAAGTCGATGGAGGCGGTGGGGCCGGTCAGTGTCCTCAGCTATGCCAACCGTCACCTTGCCGCGCGCGGCGATCCGCGCTTCTATGACATCGTGCTGGCCGCGCCCAAGCCCGGCATGGTGCCCTCGGATACGCTGATCTCGCTTGATGCCGGGCCGCTGCCGGAAACCGGGCCGCTGGCGACGGTCATGGTCGCGGGGGCGCTGGATATTCAGGCGGCGCTGGCACGGGAAAGCGGGCTGGTGGGCTGGTGCCGCAGGCGGGCGTTTCAGGCCGAACGCTTCGCGGCCTTGTGTTCCGGGTCGTTCTTCCTGGCGGCGGCGGGCCTGCTGGATCGCCGCCGCGCCGCGACGCATTGGAGCGTGGCCGACCTGTTGCAGCGCCGCTTTCCCAGGGTCCGCGTGGATGCCGATGCGATCTTCGTGCAGGACGGCAGCCTGTGGACCTCGGCCGGGGTGACGGCGGCGATCGACCTGGCGCTGGCCTTTGTTGAGCAGGATTTCGGCCGCGATCTGGCGCTGGCCGTGGCGCGCGATCTGGTGATCTATCTCAAGCGGCCCGGCGGGCAGTCGCAGTTCAGCGCCGCCCTGACCAGCCAGATGAGCGGCCCGCCGGGGATGCGCGACATCCAGTCATGGCTGCTGGCCAATCTGCACCAGCCCCTGCGCATTCCCGACATGGCGGCCCGCGCCGGAATGAGTCCGCGCAACTTCACCCGCCTGTTCACCGCCGAACTGGGCGTGACTCCGGCCAGCTATCTGGAAAGCGCGCGATGCGAGCGCGCCAGGATGCTGCTGCTGGACAGCGATCTGCCGATGAAGACCGTGGCCTTCCGCTGCGGCTTCACCTCGGACGAACATCTGCGCAAGGCGTTCCTGCGCCGTTTCTCGCTGACGCCGCGCGACTATCGCGAACGCTTCCAGACGACGCAGACCGCCCGGCAGACCTGAGCGCAGTTCGGCATTGCAGGCTCTGGTGCCTTTCGTTATTCATGAAAAGTAATAACATTACATTAATGAGGATGCCATGCCGACCAGCCAGCTTCGGCGCGATCCGCGCCTGCCCGTCACCGTCCTGTCCGGGTTTCTGGGGGCGGGCAAGACCACGCTTCTGAACCACATCCTGAACAACCGCGACGGCCGCCAGGTCGCCGTCATCGTCAACGACATGTCCGAGGTGAATATCGACGCCGATCTGGTCCGCGACGGCGCCGAACTGTCGCGGTCCGAGGAAAAGCTGGTCGAGATGACCAATGGCTGCATCTGCTGCACGCTGCGCGACGACCTGCTGGTCGAGGTGCGGCGGCTGGCCGGGGAAGGCCGCTTCGACTATCTGCTGATCGAGGGCACCGGTATCGCCGAACCCCTGCCCGTCGCCGCCACCTTCGATTTCCGCGACGAGAACGGCGACAGCCTGTCGGACGTGGCGCGGCTGGACACGATGGTGACGGTCGTCGATGCGGTGAACCTGACGCAGGATTTCGCCAGCGACGATTTCATCGCCGACCGCGGGGAAAGCCTTGGCGATGAGGATGAGCGCACGCTGGTCGATCTGCTGACCGACCAGATCGAATTCGCCGATGTGGTGGTGCTGAACAAGGTCACCGAGGCCGGGCCGCAGCGCGCGGATCAGGCGCGCAGGATCGTCCGCGCGCTGAACCCCGATGCAAGGCTGATCGAGACCGATTTCAGCCGGGTCGATCCGGCGGCGATCTTCGACACCGGGCTGTTCGACTTCGACCGCGCCCATCTGCATCCGATGTGGGCGAAAGAGCTTTACGGCTTTGCCGAACACGTGCCCGAGACCGAGGAATACGGCATCTCCTCCTTCGTCTACCGCGCCCGCAAGCCGTTCCATCCGCAGAAGATCCATGATGTCCTCAACGGCGAGATGCCGGGCGTGATCCGGGCCAAGGGGCATTTCTGGATCGCCTCGCGCCCGAACTGGGCGGTGGAGTTCAGCCTGGCCGGGGTGGTGTCCTCGGTCACGCCGCTGGGCGGCTGGTGGGCCTCGGTGCCGCGCGACCGCTGGCCGACCCATCCCGACAGCCTTGCCGAGGTCTCGAAGCATTGGCAGGAACCCTGGGGCGACCGGCGGCAGGAACTGGTCTTCATCGGCTCCGGCATGGACCGGGCCGCGATCACCGCGGCGCTGGACGGCGCGCTGGTCGATGCCCGGGACTTCACCCCGGGGGCCTGGGCGAACCTGCCCGATCCCTTCCCGCAATGGGGCCAGCGCCGGGTGGCCTGAGGCCGGGGCGCAGGACGGCAGGGGGCGCAGGACCGGCATATCGGTCGCGGACCCCGGCGACGGATCACCACAATCTGACGGAGGATCATCGACATATGAGGAAAATAGAAACCGCACTCCCGCCGGGCGCTGATCGTGCCGGTGGTGGCCTTCGGTCTGCTCGCCCTGCTGGTCGTGTTGGGCCTGTCGCGCGATCCCTTTACCTCGGCCCATCTACGGCTTGAACCGCCCAGCTTCGCCCTGCCGCTTGGCGCGGACGGGATGGTCGACGACGTGCTGGCGCGGGTGGCGCATGGGTAGTCTCGACGATCTCGATGGCGGTGATCACCACCTTCCTTGCGATGTGCGGCGGGCTGTTGGCGGGCGCCGCGCCTGATGGCCGGACCCAGCGAGATCACCAAGGCCACGCCGCCGGTGATCGCCGGGCTGATCGTCGCCGCGCTGATGGGGCCCAGTGCCATCGGGGCGATGATCGCGGTGCTGGTCGTGGGCTGGGCGCCGCTGGCCGCCCATGTCGCGGCGCTGGTGACGCAGGCGCGGGCACAGCCGCATGTGCAGATGGCACCGCTGCTGGGCGTCGGCCCCATGCGGCTGACGCTGCTCTATATCCTGCCTGCGGTCTTCGGCCCGGTGCAGCGCCATTCGGCCCTGCGCCTGCCGGGGATCGCACTGGCGCTGGCCGAGGGGATGCCCTACCTCGAACGCGCCCTATGGGCGGTGTTCATCCCGGCGCTGACACTGGTGCTGCTGGCCATCCTTGCGGTGTCTCTGGCCAATCTGGAACGCAGTCGCTGATGCGGACTTGACCGGCCTTTCAATTCGCCCTATCAATCTAACAAGTCATAGATTGATAGAGCGAACGCATCATGGTGGACCGCCATCAGCTTGAGGAAACCGCCGCCATGTTCAAGGCGCTGGCCGATCCGGCCCGGCTGCGGACGCTGGTCCTTCTGGCCGAACGGGAACGCAATGTCGGCGAACTGGCAAATATTGAGGGCGCCCAGATCGGCACCGTCTCGGCCCGGCTGAAGGCGCTGTTGCAGGCGCGGCTGGTCGCCCGGCGGCGCGAGGGCAAGATGGCGATCTATTCGATCTCCGATGCCCATGTGCTGAACCTGGTCGAAAACGCGATCGCCCATATCTGCGAAGAACACTGAACTGAAAGGAAAAACCATGTCGAACTGCACCCATCCCCATCACGCAAACCACGGCCACCAGCACGGCGCGGGCTGCGGCCATACCGCCGTGCGCCATGGCGATCATGTCGATTACCTGCATGACGGCCATCTGCATCACCCGCATGGCGACCATGTGGACGAACATGTGATCGAGGTCAGCGCGACGAATCCCGACGCCTGTACCCCCGATAACCATTGCGCCGGGCATGTCCACGGCCCCGGCTGCGGGCACGAGGCGGTGCCGCATGGCGATCATGTGGATTATCTGGTCAATGGTCACCTGCATCATCCGCATGGCGATCATTGTGACGATCACGGCCCGCTGGAAGTCGTCACTGACCGGGTGTGAGACCCGGCAATACGCCCAGGCCTGACCCGATCCCGGGCCGGGCCTTCCGCCATTGATCGAGACCTTGCCCGCAAAGGGCTTCGGCGTGACCTGCCTGCCTTGGCAAAGCGCCGATGGACGGGTCTTCCTGACCGCGCAGGTCATATCGTACCGATTTGTGCATGGGACCATTGCCGCCGCCCCAGGGGACTTCCATGACTGGATCGTGGCAGGTGCGGCCGCTTCATGGTCGATGACCCGAGCCGCATACTGAACCGGCTGCGCTTCGCCATCACGACGGGGCAATGGTCCGGGCACAGGCGCATCCGGGGATTTTCGATATATGAAATCTATCAAAAAACCCCGCCCGATCTATTTCACCTTTGCACCCGCAGCATATATTCTGCATCGCAGCGCCCTTGGAAAACCGGGCCGGACCCGAACGACAACACGAAACAGGATTGGACCCATGGCCCTGATCAACACCAAAATCAGATCCTTCACCGCGAAAGCCTTCAAGCAGGGCAAGTTCATCGACGTTTCGGATGCTGATATCGCCGGGAAATGGGCGGTGTTCTTCTTCT
>CALEZJ010000579.1 GCA_937927885.1 uncultured Paracoccaceae bacterium
ACATGGAGGTGCGGACGGGCGCCGGCGCCTATGTCTGCGGCGAGGAAACCAGCCTGCTGAACAGCCTTGAGGGCAGGCGCGGCACCGTTCGCGCCAAGCCACCGCTGCCCGCGCTGGAGGGGTTCCTTGGCCGGCCGACGGTGGTGAACAACGTGATCTCTCTGACCACCATCCCGGTGATCTTCGAGAGGGGGGCGAAACATTACGCCGATTTCGGCCTTGGCCGGTCGCGCGGCACCGTGACCTTGCAGATCGCCGGCAACGTGAAGCGCGGCGGGCTGTTCGAGACCGCCTTCGGCATGACCCTGGGCGAGGCCGTGAACGAGATCGGCGGCGGCACCGCCTCGGGCCGGCCGGTGAAGGCGGTGCAGGTCGGCGGTCCTCTGGGTGCCTATATGCCCGTGGACAAGTTTCATACCCCGATGGGCTATGAGGAGTTCGACCAGAATGGCGGGCTGATCGGCCATGCCGGGCTGGTGGTCTTCGACGACAGTGTGGACATGCTGCGGATGGCCCGCTTCGCGATGGAGTTCTGCGCCGTCGAATCCTGCGGCAAATGCACTCCCTGCCGGATCGGCGCGGTGCGGGGCGTCGAGACCATCGACCGGATCGCGCAGGGCGATGGTGGCGCCATCGAGTTGCTGACCGACCTGTGCGAGACGATGAAGGACGGCTCGCTCTGCGCGCTTGGCGGCTTCACGCCCTTTCCGGTGATGTCCGCCCTGACCCATTTCCCCGACGATTTCGCCACCTTCAAGGAGGCAGCAGAATGAAAGACTTCATCATCCCCCAATATGCCCCCGGCGATGACCGCGACATGGGCACCCCCGCGAAGACGGGCGCCCCGGTGACGCTGACCGTGGACGGGCTGGAAATCACCGTGCCCGAGGGCACCTCGGTCATGCGCGCCGCGGCCGAGGCCGGGGTCATGGTTCCGAAACTGTGTGCCAGCGACAATCTGGACGCCTATGGTTCCTGCCGACTCTGCGTGGTCGAGATCGAGGGGCGCCGGGGCACCCCGGCAAGCTGCACCACTCCGGTCGCGCCGGGCATGGTCGTCCATACCCAGTCCGACAAGCTGCGCCGGATGCGCAAGGGCGTGATGGAACTGTATATCAGCGATCACCCGCTGGACTGCCTGACCTGCGCCGCCAATGGCGATTGCGAATTGCAGGACATGGCCGGCGCGGTGGGGCTGCGTGATGTCCGCTATGAGGCGCCCGAGGGTGGCCGGCTGGACAACCATTTCGCCCGGCGCGATGGGGCGGATGCGAATGCGCGCTATATCCCCAAGGACGAAAGCAACCCCTATTTCACCTATGACCCGGCGAAATGCATCGTCTGTTCGCGCTGCGTGCGCGCCTGCGAGGAAGTGCAGGGTACATTCGCCCTGACCATCGAGGGGCGCGGCTTCGACAGCCGTGTCAGCGCGGGCGGCATCGGCGACGATTTCCTGTCCTCGGATTGCGTCAGTTGCGGCGCCTGCGTGCAGGCCTGCCCGACCGCGACCTTGCAGGAAAAATCGGTGATCGAGCTTGGCACGCCCGAACGCTCGGTCCTGACCACCTGCGCCTATTGCGGGGTGGGCTGCGTCTTCAAGGCGGAACTGAACGGGGATCAGTTGATCCGCATGGTGCCCTACAAGCACGGCAAGGCCAACCGGGGCCATAGCTGCGTCAAGGGCCGCTTCGCCTATGGCTATGCCCATCACAAGGACCGCATCCTGAAGCCGATGATCCGCGACACCATCGACGAGCCGTGGCGCGAGGTCGAATGGGACGAGGCGCTGAAATTCGCCGCCGACAGATTCAGGGCGATCCAGCAGAAATACGGCCGCAAGTCGGTCGGTGTCATCACCTCCAGCCGCTGCACCAACGAAGAAACCTATCTGGTGCAGAAGCTGACGCGGGCGGTGTTCATGAACAACAACACCGACACCTGCGCCCGCGTCTGCCATTCGCCCACGGGCTACGGCCTTGGCAAGACCTTCGGCACCTCGGCCGGGACGCAGGATTTCGACAGCGTCCAGCATACCGATGTGGTGATGATCATCGGCGCCAACCCGACCGACGGCCATCCGGTTTTCGCCAGCCGGCTGAAAAAACGGCTGCGTCAGGGCGCGCGGCTGATCGTGGTCGATCCGCGCCGCACCAACATGGTGAAATCGGCGCATATCAAGGCCGACTATCACCTGCCGCTGAAACCCGGCACCAATGTCGCCGTGGTCACCGCCATGGCGCATGTGATCGTGACCGAGGGGCTGTTCGACGAGGATTTCATCCGCACCCGCTGCGATTGGGACGAATTCCAGTTCTATGTCGATTTCATCCGCGACCCGCGCCACAGCCCCGAGGCGATGGAGGCGCTGACCGGCGTTCCCGCGGCCGACCTGCGTGCCGCCGCGCGACTGTTCGCCAAAGGCGGCAACGGCTCGATCTATTACGGCCTTGGCGTGACAGAACATTCGCAGGGTTCGACCACGGTGATGGGGATCGCAAACCTCGCGATGGCGACCGGCAATATCGGCCGGCCCGGCGTCGGCGTGAATCCGCTGCGCGGCCAGAACAACGTGCAGGGCAGTTGCGACATGGGCAGCTTCCCCCACGAACTGCCCGGCTATCGCCATGTGAAACTGCCCGATGTGCGCGAGCTTTTCGAGAAGGCATGGGGCGTTCAGATCGACCCCGAACCCGGGTTGCGTATCCCCAACATGCTGGACGCGGCGGTCGAGGGCACGTTCAAGGGGCTGTATTGTCAGGGTGAGGATATCCTGCAATCCGATCCCGACACGCATCACGTCGCCTCGGGCCTTGCGGCGATGGAATGCGTCATCGTCCATGACCTGTTCCTGAACGAGACCGCGAATTACGCCCATGTCTTTCTGCCGGGCTCCAGTTTCCTGGAAAAGAACGGCACCTTCACCAATGCCGAACGCCGCATCAACCGCGTCCGCAAGGTGATGGCGCCGCTGAACGGCCATGAGGACTGGGAGGTTACGCAGATGCTGGCCAACGCCATGGGCGCGAACTGGCATTACACCCATCCCGCCCAGATCATGGATGAGATCGCGGCCACCACGCCCAGCTTTGCCGGCGTCAATTACGAGATGCTGGAGGAGAAAGGCTCGGTCCAGTGGCCCTGCAACGCGAGTGCGCCCGAGGGGACGCCGCTGATGCATGTGGACGGCTTCGTCTCGGGCAAGGGGCATTTCATCGTCACCGAATATGTGGCGACTAATGAACGCACCGGCCCGCGCTTCCCGCTGCTGCTGACCACGGGGCGGATCCTGTCGCAATACAATGTGGGCGCACAGACCCGGCGCACGGCCAATGTGGTCTGGCACCCCGAGGATGTGCTGGAAATCCATCCCCACGATGCCGAGTTGCGCGGCATCAACGAGGGTGACTGGGTGAGGCTGGCCTCGCGTGCGGGGGGAACCACGCTGCGGGCGCTGATCACTGACAA
>CALEZJ010000580.1 GCA_937927885.1 uncultured Paracoccaceae bacterium
GCGCAACGCCGCACGCCCGCACGACGGCCGGAGCGAGCCGATGAATACGCCGCGCGACCCGTCTCTCGACAACCCCGACGACGAAGCGGCCGGCACCCTTCGCCCGCTGCCCGGCGAAGCCGGCATCCCCGACATTGCGGCCCGCGTGCGCGCTGCCGATGCCTTTGTCCACCCGCAGGATCTGCCGGAAACCGACCTCTTGCTGGCCGCCGATTATGCCGCACACGAGGCCGGCTTTGCCGCCGCGCAGGCGATCACCGGGGGCAAGGCCGCGCTTTACCATCTGGATGCGCGCGACCCCGCCAAACCCGCCGCCCGCCCGCTGACCGAGGAAATCGCCCGCGTGGTGCGCGCCCGCGCCGCCAATCCGCGCTGGATCGACGGCATGATGCGCCACGGCTTTCGCGGCGGGGCGGAAATCGCCGCGACGCTGGACCATCTGGGCGCCTTTGCCCATCTGGCGGGCGTGGTGCCGGGGCAGATGTTCGACCTTTATCACGATGCCACCCTTGGCCGACCCGAGGTGCGCGACTTTCTGGCGCGCGAGAACCCCGGCGCGCTGGCGGCGATGCAGGCGCGCTTTGCCGCCTTGCACGCGGCGGGGCTGTGGTCCACACGAAGGAATTCCATTCTGGCGGGGTTCGATCCATGAGTTTCGAGGTCAAGGGCTGGTGCCCGGGCGCGCTGCGTCCGATGCTGTCGGGCGATGGCCATGTCGTGCGGGTGCGGCCCCGGCTGGCCGAGCTGAGCGCGGCACAGGCGCTGGGGCTGTGTGCGGCGGCCGAAACCTATGGTGCCGGGCTGATCGACGTGACCAACCGCGCCAATCTGCAAGTGCGCGGCGTGGCGACTGCGGCGCTCGACCCGCTGCGCGAGGCGCTGAGCGGCTTGGGCCTGCTCGATGCCGATGTGACCACCGAGACCCGGCGCAACATCCTTGTCGCGCCGACCTGGGCCGAAGGCGATGACACCCACCGGCTGACGCTGGACCTGTTGGCCCGGTTGGGCCAATTGCCCGAATTACCGCCAAAGATGGGCTTTGCCATCGACGCGGGTGCGGGGCCGGTGCTGGCCGATGTGCCCGCCGATTTCCGTATCGAGCGCGGCGCGCGGCGGGGCCTGATCCTGCGCGCCGAGGGGCGGAATCAGGGGCTGAGGCTGGCCCCGGGCAGCGAGGTTTCGGCGCTGATCCGGCTGGCCGAATGGTTCGTGGCCTCGGGCGGGGCCGAGGCCGGGCGCATGGCGCGTCACGCGGCGCCCCTGCCCGACTGGGGCCCTATGGATCGCCCCGCCGCCGCCCGCGCCCCCCTGCGCCCCGGCCCGCATGCGCTGGGCGCGGTGCAGGGCTGCGCCTTTGGTCAGGTGCGCGCGGCCGATCTGGTGGCGGCCATAACCGCTTCGGGCGCGGCGGCATTGCGCGTGACCCCGTGGCGCGTGCTGCTGCTGAAAGGCGCCGCACCCGGCCCGCAACCAGGGCTGGAATGGGATGCCGACGCCCCAGACCTGCGCGCGGATGCCTGCCCCGGTGCGCCCTTTTGCCCGCAGGCCAGCGTGGAAACCCGCACCCTTGCCCGCGCACTGGCGCCCCGCGTGTCGGGGCGGCTGCATGTGTCGGGATGCGCGAAACTCTGCGCCCATCCCGCGCCCGTTGAAACCACCCTTGTGGGCGAGGCGGGCACCTTCACCCTGACCCGCCCTGGCGCGCCGGTCCTGACGGGGCTCAGCCCCGCGCAGGTTCTGGCCGAATTCGGAGCCGCCTGAATGCCCTGGACCTATGAAACCGACGGCGCCGCGATCTATCGACAGTCCTTTGCGACCATCCGGGCCGAGGCGGATCTGGCGCGCTTTGATCCCGATGATGAACAGGTCGTGGTGCGCATGATCCACGCCGCCGGAATGGTGGGGCTGGAGGCCCATGTGGCGCTGACCCCCGGATTCACCCGCAGGGCGCGGGCCGCGCTGGAGGCGGGCGCGCCGATCCTGTGCGATGCGCGGATGGTGTCGGAAGGCGTCACACGCCCCCGCCTGCCTGCGAATAACGAGGTCATCTGCACGCTGCACGATCCCCGCGTTCCCGAAATGGCCAAGGCGATGGGCAACACACGCTCGGCCGCCGCGCTGGAATTGTGGCGCCCGCATCTGGCGGGGGCCGTGGTCGCCATCGGCAATGCTCCAACCGCGCTGTTTCACCTGCTCAACATGCTCGAGGACCCCGCCTGCCCGCGCCCGGCGGCGATCATCGGCTGCCCGGTGGGCTTTGTCGGCGCGATGGAATCCAAGGACGCGCTGTGGCAGGTGCAACCCGCGCCCAGCGTGATCGTGCGGGGCCGTCTGGGCGGCAGCGCGATCACGGTGGCCGCCATCAACGCCATCGCGAGCACGCGGGAATGACCGGGACCGTGCATGGGGTCGGCGTCGGCCCGGGGTCGGCGGACCTGATGAGCGTGCGCGCCGACCGGCTGGTGCGCAGCGCCCGCCACATCGCCCATTTTCGCAAGGCCGGGAAACCGGGGCAGGCGCGGCGGATTGTCGACGGGCTGTTGCGCCCCGATGTGGTGGAATTCGCCATGGACTACCCGGTGACGACCGAAATCCCGCTGGACGATCCCGCCTATGCCGCCACGCTGGCCGCGTTCTACGAAGGCTGCGCCGCGCATCTGCGCGCGCTGGCCTTGGACGGGCAGGATGTGGTGGTTCTGGCCGAAGGCGACCCGTTCTTCTACGGCTCGTTCATGCATCTGCACACCCGGCTGACCCCGGATGTGCCCGTGCGCATCGTGCCCGGCATCACCGGCATGGCCGCCGCCTGGGCGGCCAGTGGCGCGCCGATCACCTGGGGGGATGACATCCTGACCGTGGCGCCGGCGACCTTGCCCGAGGCGGAACTGGTGCGACGCATCAGGGATACCGACGCGCTGGTGGTGATGAAGATCGGCCAGAACCTGAAGAAATTGCAGCGCGCCGTGGCCGGGGCCGGGCGACAGGCGGTGCTGGTCGAATACGCGGCAATGCCCGAGGAGCGGGTGATGCCGCTGGAGAGCGTCTCGTCGGCGCCCTATTTCTCGATTGCGCTGATCCATGGGCAGGGACGGCGGCCATGACAGCGATGCCAGCGACAGTGGGAACCGGTTTCGCGTCCGGCATCGCGCAAGACGAACAATCGGGATGGGTGGTCGTGGCCGGTCTGGGGCCGGGCTCGGACGCGATGGTGACACCCGAGGTGACGGCGGTTCTGGCCGAAGCCACGGATGTCGTGGGCTATATCCCCTATGTCGCCCGTGTGGCGCCGCGCGCGGGGCTGACCCTGCACCCCAGCGACAACCGCGTGGAACTGGACCGCTCGCGCCATGCGCTGGAAATGGCGGCAGCGGGGCGGCGGGTGGTGGTGGTCTCGTCGGGCGATCCCGGCGTTTTCGCCATGGCCTCGGCCTTGTTCGAGGCATTGGAGGCGGGGCCGGCTGAGTGG
>CALEZJ010000581.1 GCA_937927885.1 uncultured Paracoccaceae bacterium
CCCGCGCGGACCCGCCCGCCCGTCACCTGCCCGGCGATCAGGTTCGCATCGCCGATGAAATCCGCGACAAAGGCCGAGGCGGGGCGTTCATAGAGGTCCCGTGGCGTGCCGATCTGGGCAATGCGGCCCGACTGCATCACCACGATACGGTCGGACACTGCCAGCGCCTCTTCCTGGTCATGCGTCACATAGATGGCGGTCAGGCCGAAACGGCGTTGCAGGTCGCGGATCTCGCCGCGCACCCTGCGCCTCAGCTTTGCATCGACATTCGACAGGGGTTCATCGAACAGCAGCACATCGGGCTGCTGCACGATGGCCCGCGCCACCGCCACCCGCTGCTGTTGCCCGCCCGACAGTTCCGACGGCAGCCGCGCGCCCAGACCGGCCAGCCCGATCTGTTCCAGGATCGCTGCCGCCCGTTCGCGCGCGCTGGCCTTTGATTCGCCCCGGATGATCGGGCCATAGGAGACGTTTTCCAGCACGTTCATGTGCGGAAACAGCGCGTAGGACTGGAACACCATGCCCACGTTGCGCTCGGACGCGGAGCGCTGGCTGACATCCCGCCCGGCGATGCGCACCACGCCCGAGGTCGGCAGTTCCAGTCCCGCGATCAGCCGCAGCGACGTGGTCTTGCCGCAGCCCGAGGGACCCAGAAAGGTGACCATCTCGCCCTTGGTGATCGACAGGCTGATGCCGTCGACCGCCACGGCGCTGCCGTATCGCTTTGTCACGTCGGTGAACTGGATGGCGATGTCGTCTGTCATCTGTCCTCACTCGGCCGCGGGGGCCTGGCCCTGAAATTCGCGCCGACGGCCCAGCCGCCTTGCGCCCACGGCGAGTTGAATCGCCACGATGCAGAGGATCATCACCACCATCAGCACGGTCGAATAGGTGATCGCCAGCGCGTATTCCCCGGCCTCGACCCGGCCCATGATATAGGCGGTCGCCATGTTGTGGCGCGCCGAGACGAGGAAGATCACCGCCGACACCGCGGTCATCGCGGTGACAAAGGAATAGACCAGCGCGGTAAAGACCGCGGGCTTGACCAGCGGCAGGACGACCTTGCGCAGGGTCGTGGCGCCGCCCGCGCCCATGGTGGAACTGGCTTCCTCCATGCTGCGGTCGATCTGGGCAAAGGCCGCCAGCCCCGCTCGCATCCCGACCGGCATGTTGCGAAAGACAAAGCAGATGATCAGGATCGCCGCCGTGCCGGTGATGTCGACCGGCGGCACGTTGAAGGCTGCGACGTAACTGACGCCCACCACCGTGCCGGGGATGGCAAAGGACAGCATGGTGCCGAATTCAAAGGCGTTCTTGCCCGCGAAATCCTGCCGCGCCACCAGCCAGGCGGTCAGGATGCCAACGAGCGTGGTCAGGGGCGCCGCGATGGCCGAGACCCAGAGCGTCGTCTGCATCGAGTTCCAGGCCGAACCGTAAAGCTGCAGCCCTTCGGCGTTGATCTCGAAGGCAAAGGCGGTGCGCAGGTGGACAATCGTCGGGGTCATGTCCCAGCGCCCGATGTCGTGCACGAAGCCGCCGATCAGCACCACGCCGTAAACCGCCAGCGTGAACAGCACGAAAGGCACCACCACCGACCAGGCCACGCCCTGCAACCCGTGCGGCAAGGTCGCCGCCAGCCCGGCATCCGATTTGCCGGTGACGGTGACATAGGATCTGCGGCCCAGCCAGCGGGTTTGCAGCCAGAACGCGACCAGCGTCAGCGTGAGCAGGATCATCGCCAGCGTGGCGGCATTGCCCAGATCATAGCGCGCGCCGACGACGGCAAAGAAGATCTTGGTCGACAGCACCTCGTATCCGCCGCCCAGCACGATGGGATTGCCGAAATCGGCCAGCGATTCGATGAAGGCCAGCAGGAAGGCCGCCGCGACACCGGGGCGCAGCAGCGGCCAGGTGATGCGAAAGAAGGTCTTGACCGGGCTGGCGCCCAGGGTCTGGCTGGCCTCTTCCAGCGTGGGGTTGATCGCCTCGACCGTGCCGAGGAGGACCAGAAAGGTGATCGGGGTAAAGGCCAGCACCTGCGCCATCAGGATCCCGGTCAGGCCGTAAACCCAGCGCGTCGGGCGCATGTCAAAGAGCTCGGCGCCCCAGACGGTGAACAGGCCGGTGCGGCCGAAGAGCACGATGATGGCGACGCCGACCACGAAGGGCGGCGTGATGATCGGCAGGATGGAGAGCGCGCGCAGCGTCTGCTTGAACTGGAACCGCGTGCGTCCGACGATCAGCGCCAGCGCAAGGCCCAGCGCGGTGGCGATGGTTGCGCTGAGCACCCCCAGCACCAGCGAGTTGATGACCACGCCGCAGCGGCGCCCGCCGGTCAGGCAATCGAGCCGCCAGAGGTCCGGCGCGAACAGCCGCCCCAGAAAGCTGCCCAGCGCAAGTTGGCCATCCGGGCCGACAAAGGCAGCCATGGCCAGTTTCAGGATCGGGAAGAACACGAAGAGCGTGAGCAGGGCGACGATGAACACCACTGCCGAGGCCGCGAACCGGTCGCCCCGGCAAAAGCCGCGCAGCGCAAGCGCGTGGGCGATCAGTCCCAGAAAGGCGACGCCGGCGGCAAAGCCGAGAAGGGTGACGGTGTTGGCGCCGACGCCGAGT
>CALEZJ010000582.1 GCA_937927885.1 uncultured Paracoccaceae bacterium
GGCCTGGTGTTCCTCGGGCCGGTTGATGCAGCGAATCAGCGTCGACTTGCCTGACCCGGAAGGTCCGCAGACCACGATCCGCTCGCCCCGGTAGACGGTCATGTTGATGTCGCGCAGCACATGGAATTGACCATACCATTTGTTCATGGCGCTGATCTGGATTGCCACCTCGTCGGTGACCTGCATGTGGCTGCGGTCGATAGTGCGGGTGTCCATACGGGTGACTCCTTAGCGATGGTCGGTTTTCAACCGACGCTCGAGATGCATCGAATAGCGCGACATGCCGAAGCAGAAGATGAAGAACACGGCGCCAATGAAAAGGAACAGTTCCCAGTAGATACCCTGCCAGTCGCTGTTGGCCCGAATCGCACTGGCCAGACCGATCGGGTCCAGGATGCCGATGAACACCACCAGCGTCGTGTCCTTGAACAGGCCGATGAAGGTGTTGACGATCCCTGGGATCGAGATTTTCAGCGCCTGCGGCATGATGATGAGCCGCTGCGCCTTCCAGTAGTCGAGACCCAGCGCATCCGCCGCCTCGAACTGCCCGCGCGGCAGGGCGGCAAGGCCCCCCCGGATCACCTCGGCCATGTAGGCCGCGGCAAAGAGGGTCACCATGATGATGACGCGCAGGATCAGGTCGAAATTGGTGCCGGGCGGCAGGAAGTAGTTCAGCAGGAGCGAGGCGGTGAACAGCAGCGTGATCAGCGGCACGCCGCGGACGAATTCGATGAAGACCACCGAAATCGACTTGATCAGCGGCATGCTGGACCGGCGACCCAGCGCCAGCAGAACCCCCAGCGGCGACAGGACGATCCCCGACACGCCGATGACGATCGAGATCAGGAACCCGCCGAATTCGCGCGAGGGTACCGAACGGATGGCCAGCGGAGCGAACCCGCTGAGAAAGCCCGAAACCGGCACCGCGAGGAACAGCCACCACAGCACCGGCGCGATGATCGCGGCGAGGGTCGAGACCAGCGTCCCGGCACTGCGGGTCAGTCGCAGCGCCAGATAGCCGACACCGAACCCTGCCGCGGCGACGGTCACGCCCCAGACCGATCCGCCCCACAGCAGCCAGACGCCGAGGAACGGATAGGCCAGCGAAAAGGCCAGGACCTTGCGCGGCACCGAGGGAAACAGCACCGGCGCGATGGCCACGAAAAGCAGCACGAAGGCCAGCACCGGCCGCCAGTAGAGGTCGGAGGGATAGAAGCCGAAGAACAGTTGCAGCCAGCGATCATTGATCACCGCCCAGCAGGCGCCCGGCTCTCCGGCCAGGATCTCGCGGCAATGGGTGAGGTTGCGGGCGTTCCAGATGGAATTGGACAGCCAGGGCCACAGTCCACTGACCAGCGCGCCGATAGCCAGGATCGACAGGACGGTCAGGACGGTGCTGATCCAGCCGTCGAACAGGTTCTCGCGCATCCAGCGGATGGCGCCGATCTGGCTGGTGGGCGGGCTTTGGGGCGCCAGCATCTGGGTGCGCACATAGGAAGCGTTCCGATTGGCCATCTCAACGCTCCTTCAGCTTGACGCGGTTGTTGTAGATATTCATGCCGCCCGAAATGATCAGGCTGACCACGAGATAGATCAGCATCAGCAGCAGCATGCCTTCCAGTTCGCGCCCGGTCTGGTTGATCGTAATACCCCCGAGCGTCGAGCGCAGGTCCATATAGCCGACCGCCAGCCCCAGCGAGGTGTTCTTGGTGATGTTGAGGTATTGCGAGATCAGCGGCGGCACGATCACCCGCAGCGCCTGCGGCAGGATGACGAGGCGCATGGTCTTTCCGGGTTGCAGGCCCAGCGCATAGGCGGCCTCGGTCTGCCCGCGCGAAATCGCCATGATGCCGGCGCGCACGTTTTCCGCGATGAAGGCGCCGGTGTAGATGCTGAGGCCGATCCACATCGCGATCAGCGAGTTGCGCATGTAGAACCCGCCGGCAAAGTTGAAGCCGCGCAGTTCGGGGTATTCGAGGTGAAAGCCCAGCGCCAGCAGCAGCACGACAGTGGGCGCGATGAGGATCAGCAGGCTCTTCCACCAGGTCTTCGGGCGCACGCCGGTGGCGTTCTGCACCGCCGTCGCGTGGCGCAGCAGCCGCGCATTGGCCCAGAACGAGGCCAGCAGCACCACCAGGATGAAGACCCAGTTCCACGCCGAGGCCTCGACACTCAGCCCCAGGGTCTGGCCCAGGTCGGTGTTGAAGAGGATCGCCGGGACATAGACGCCGCGGTTCGTGATCGCGACCGAGTCCCAGACCAGCATCGAGGCCGTCGCATCCGCCCCCCGGAACGCCGAAGGGGCGGGCATGGATTCGGTCATGATCGCCATGACCACGATGATCCAGATCAGCACCGGCACGTTGCGGAAGGTTTCGATATAGACCGTCATCAACCGCGCGACGATCCAGTTGTTGGACAGCCGCAGGACCCCCGCAATGACGCCCAGGACCGTGGCGGTGACGCAGGACATGATCGCCAGGATCAGCGTGTTCAGCAGCCCGACAATGGCGGCGCGGCCATGGGTATAGGTGCTGTCATAGGCAATCGGGCGCTGCGAGATGTCATATCCCGACGTGGCCCAGAGGAACTGGAAGGAAAAGGTCTTGCCCAGTGCCGCGAGGTTGCGCACGGTGTTGTCGACCAGCCATGCGGCGGCCAGCATCAACAGCAAAAGCGCAAAGATCTGAATGGTGTAGGAACGATACCGCGTATCGTAAAGCAGCATACCCAGGCGAAACGACTCCTTCGGAGCCCCGCTGTCGAAAGCCATCGATGTTCTCCCTGCATCCGTGCCCGGTTTTTGTTGCCTCGCGCTCCGGGCAGAGACCGGGAACGTCGGGCGGCACGATTATGCTTTTTTCGATCCGTAGGGGTCGG
>CALEZJ010000583.1 GCA_937927885.1 uncultured Paracoccaceae bacterium
CCCCTCAGCCGCGCCGAGAACGCCGGGATACTTGAAGCAAGAAGACGGGGTCAGAGCGGGGTGCGCAGATCCGACTTGCGAACCTTGCCGGTCGCGGTGCGGGGAAGGTCCGACACCAGATGAAAGGCGCGCGGGACCTTGAAGGAGGCGAGACGTTCGCGCAGCCAGGGGCGCAGGGTGGTGGGGTCAAGGCCTTCGCGCGCGACAAGGAAGGCGACACCGCTTTCCCCCCAGCGCGGATCGGGGACACCGATGACGGCGGCCTCGATGACAAGGGGATGGGCAAGAATCGCGGCCTCCACCTCGGCTGGAAACACGTTCTCGCCGCCCGAGATATACATGTCCTTGAGACGGTCGATGATGCGGTAATATCCTTCGGCGTCGCGCTGGGCGATGTCGCCGGATCTGAGCCAGCCTTCGGCGGTAAAGGCCTGCGCCGTGGCCTGCGCGTTGTCCAGATAGCCCGGCGTGACCGACGGCCCGCGCAAAAGCAGTTCGCCGATGCCGGGTGCGCCGTCAGGGATGCCGTCTAGCCGCGCCTCGGTCATCAGTTGCGGCTTGCCGACCCAGCCGATCCGGGAAAGCGCCGCATCCGCGTCCATCAGCATGCCGGTTGGTCCGGTTTCGGTCATGCCGAAGCCGGCGCGGATCACCGCGCCCGCCTCGGCAAACCGTCTCATCAGCGACTCGGGCAGGGCAGCGCCGCCGCAGGCCCAACCGCGCACGCGCGACAGAGGCAGGGCGCCCAGGTCGCGTTCGGCCAGGGTCTGATAGATCGTCGGCACGCCGAAGAACTGGGTCAGTGCGCCTTTGTGCAGCAGGTCGGCAAGGGTTTCAGCATCGAATCGGCGCAGGATCAGGCTGCACCCGCCCCACAAGAACAGCGGCAACGTGAACAGGTTGATCCCGGCTGTGTGGAACAGCGGCAGGTAATTGGCGCTGCGGTCGTCGGCGGTCAGTCCCATGGCCATCGCCACATTCACCCCGCAGGCCAGCGCCATGCGCGCGGTCTGGATCACCGCCTTTGGCCGACCCGTGGTGCCCGAGGTGAAGAGGACATACCAGGGCGCGTCCTCGTCGATACGGGCGGCGGGCAGCGGCGGGCCATCCGGGATGTCCAGCGCCATCGCGGGCAGGCCCAGACCGGCGGCAATGTCCCGAAAGGCTTCGTCATGAAGAACCAGCGCCGCGCGAACCTGCGCCACGATGGGGACCAGTTCGGCCAACGGCATGCGCCAGTTCAGCGGTGCCAGGATCAGCCCGGCCTTTTGGCAGGCGAACAAGGCGACAAAGAACTCGGGCCGATTGAGACACAAGATCGCGACGCGCCCGCCTTTGGGCACGCGCGCGGCCAGCGCGGCGGCCAGCCTTGCCGCAGCGGCATCGACGCGGGCAAAGCCCCAGACCTCGGCCGTTTCCTGGTCGATGAAGGCGGGCGCCTCAGGGCTGAGCGCCGCGCGCTGTGCCGCCAGATCGGGGATCAGGCCCATCGCATGCCCCTCATGGCGCAAGGCCCCGTTCCAGCATGTCGAACACCTCGTCCACCACGCGGTCAAGATCGGCGCCCGGTTCCCACAGTGCGAACCGCTCGCCCAGCGTTACCGCCATCCCCATCAGCGCCCAGGCCCGGATTTCGGCGTCGCCGGGGCGGATTTCCCCCTCGCGCGCGGCGGTGCCAAGGTTCTGCGCATAGCCGCGGGCAAAGATCGTGTAATGCGCGCGGTAGGCATCCGGGGCGACAAAGCGCGCCTCCATGACGATGTTGTAAAGGGCGGGGCGTTCCACCACGAAGCCCAGATAGGCGCGCAGGCCCCGCCGTTCGGCGGTCAGGCGGTCGGGCGCATCGGCGACGGCCTCGGTCAGATAGGCGCGGGTCAGGCGCCCCATCTCGATCACCAGTTCGCGAAACACTTCGTCCTTCGAGGCGAAATAGATGTAGAACGTCCCCTGCGCGATTCCGGCGCGGCGGGTAATGTCAGCAATCGAGGCGGCGGCAAAGCCGGTCTCGCCGATGACCGCCTCGGCGGCACGCAGGATGGCGGCACGGGTGTCCTGCCCGCGGCGGGTGCGGGGCGGCTGCGGACGGGGCGGCGGAAGATCCTGCATCGGGCATCCTGAAGGGTGATTCAGGCATCATGTCCACCCGCCTCCCGCTGTCAAGACTATGCGCCCGGGGGGGTGGCGTGTCACACTGGTCCCGCGAACAGGGAGAGTGTGATGCATGAGTCCGTGACAGTCCTGGTGGGCACGTCCAAGGGCGTGTTCCTGATCGATTCCGACCGCGAGCGGCGCGACTGGCGCCTGAGCGGTCCTTTCTGCGAAGGCTGGCCCGCGGCGCATGTTCTGGGCGATCCGGCCACCGGCACGATCTGGGCGGCCTGTGGTGGCGAGTGGCAGGGCAGCGCCGTCTGGCGCAGCGAGGATCACGGTGCCACCTGGACCCACTCCCTGCTGTCGAACGGCAAGCTGGATGATTTTCTGTCCGCCGACGAGAATTTCCGCAAGATGCTGGGCCGGGGCCCGGCGCCGGATGCGCCGTTCAAGGGACAGGTGCAGGCGCTCTGGGTGCTGGGGCTGGTCGACGGCGTGTTGTACGCGGGGGCCAAACCGGCCGCCCTTTACGCGAGCCGCGACCGGGGCGATACTTGGGCACTGGTGCAAAGCCTGACGGATCACCCGACCCAGCCCTACTGGGAGCCGGGAGGCGCGGGGCTGGTGCTGCACACGATTCTGGGGCAAGGCAATCGGCTGATGGTGGGCATTTCCGCCGCCGGGGTCTTTGCCAGCGAGGATGGCGGGCAGACCTGGGATCAGCGCAACCGGCGCACCAATCAGGCGACGACGCCGAACCCGATCACCGGCGAATGCGGGCACGAGGTGGGGTTTTGCGTGCACAACATCGTGCGTGCAGCGGATGGGCGTACGCTCTATCAGCAAAACCACCAGGGCGTGTTTCGCAGCCGCGACGAGGGGCGCAGCTGGGACGAGATCACCGAGGGCCTGGCGCCGGGCTTTGGCTTTCCCGTGGCGACGCATCCCCATGACGCGGAAACTCTCTGGGTGCTGCCTGCCGACGAATGGGGCGGGCGCGGGCCAATCGGCGGCAAGGCGACCGTCTGGCGATCCCGCGATGCGGGGGCCAACTGGCAGGCGTTCCGGCAGGGCCTGCCGGACAACGCGCATTTCACCGTGCTGCGGCAGGCGATGGCGACCGACCGATGCACGCAGGCAGGGGTCTATTTCGGAACCAATACGGGAAGCGTGTTCGCCTCATTCGACGAGGGCGAGACATGGCAGGAAATCGCCCGCCACCTGCCGCTGGTGCTGGGGGTCGAGGTGATGCAGCGGGCATAGCGGCACCGGGTCCAAACAGGTTGCTGAGGAAGTCATCACATCACCACCTTCAGCCCGTAAATCGGGAACCTGTTCCGCGCAACGCCTCCGTGGCCGAGGTCCTCGCCTCGGTCCCGCGCTGCGGGTGCCGCTTGATGCCGAGTGCCCCAAAGGCACTCGGCCAGCGCCTGCCTGCCCGTCACGCCGAAGGCGTGCCTCCGGCACGACGGCAGGCGCTGGCCTCTGGTATGTTTGCGGACAGGGTCCAGCGGTGCCGGGATCGCAGCGGGCGGGGAAAAGCGGTGCGTTTCCTGGTCCGCCCGGTCCAAGTCTGATTTCGGGTTGTTGTGGAACAATTTCCCGCCAGTGGAGGGTTGAAAGCGTTTCTCAGCTGCCCGTTAAACCCCGCCTGCCGCCTCCCCCAACCTGATCGCCACCCCATGCGGTGTGGCATGGGCGGCGTCTTCCCAGGCGTGGGTTAGCCGGTCCACCTCTTCGGCGCTGGCGATTCCCCTTTCGGCCAGCATTGCCTCCAGCGTCTGCACCCACGCGTCCCAATAGTCGGTTCCGCAGGCCAGCCGGGCGCCAAAGGCCGCGGTCCAGTCGCTCCAGGGGAACAGACCGCCTTCGGACAGGGCGACGGCCAGGCCAAAGGCCTGCGCCTGCCAGGGGGCGTCAAAGGGGGCGTCAGGCGTGGTCAAGATAGCCCTCCCACAGATCGGCGCTGATCGTCAGGCCGGGTTCGCCGTCGCGGCCCCAGATCTCGGCGCCGTCGAACACAACGGTATAAAGACGCGCGGGCGCCTCGCCGCCGCCATGCGCGTGGCTGTCGGGCAAAACGAACCCGCCGCGATCCGCCTCGATCACCCCCAGATGCCCGGCCAGATAGCCCGGCAGGCGGGTATGCCCGCGCGGGTGGGAGTTTTTCGCCCGCACGCGGTCGCCCGGGGCAAATCGGGGCGGGGCGGTCAGGGGCCGGTCATAGGGCGTGCCACGCGCCAGCACGGCAGGCACGCGCGCGGCTTCCAGCCGTTTGGGATGCGCGCCGCCATCGGGGCGTTCCATCAGGCCGTGGCGATCCAGCAGCACCTCCAGCGCGCGGGTCCAGATTTCGTAATAGCTGGCGGAATAATACACCGCCGGGGGCAGGCTTTCGCGGGCGTGGCGAGATTCGTCCAGTGTCCAGTGCCCCAAGGCGCCGCAGGCCAGCGTTATGCCAAGTGCGCGCGCCTCCCAGTCGGCGTGAAACAGCGGCTCGTCTGGCTCGGGCGCTACCGGCCCGAACCCCATCTGTCCGCCAAGATCCTGCGGCCCGTTCATGCCGCATCCGGCGGCTTGACGAGCGCCGTCCCGATCATGGAGTCCCTCGTGACGAGGTCGGCCAGCCGCTCCTCGCTCCAGCCCTCGCGCACGATGCGCTCGCGCACCGTGT
>CALEZJ010000584.1 GCA_937927885.1 uncultured Paracoccaceae bacterium
GATCTCGACAGCGGTCAGGCCGACACCCCCGGCGGCACCAAGAACCAGCAAGGTCTCGCCCGCCTGCAACCGCGCGCGGGGTGCCAGCGCGACATGCGAGGTGCCATACGCCACCATGAAGCCCGCTGCCTGTTCGAAGGGCATCGCATCAGGGATCGGGAGGCAACGGGAGGCAGGAAAGCAGCCGTATTCGGCCAGGCCACCCTGACCCGCGAAGGCCGCCACCCGCTGGCCGATGTGCAGGCCTCGGACGCCCTCACCCAGCGCCTCGACCTCGCCCGCAACCTCCATCCCCATGACGAACGGCAGGGCAGGGCGTTCCTGGTACTGCCCCTTGATCATCAGCAGATCGGCGAAGTTGAGCCCGCAGGCCCGGTTGCGCAGTCGCACCTCTCCGGGCTGCGGTTGGGGCAGCGGCAGGTCGGTCAGGGCGGGTGGTGTCTCGGTCGAGGCCAGTACAAAGGCACGCATCGGATACTCCGTCAGAGTCATGTGCCCGACAGGATGGCGATGCGATGGCGTAACGGCAAGACAGCGTGACGTCGAAAAGGCACGCTTTATGCGTGTTGCAATTTGCTAATACACGCATGGGTTGAGGCGCGATGCGTTGCATTTTGCAAAACACGCCTTGATGGAAAAGGGGTCTCATGTTTACATCCTCCCGGATACATGACCTGCTTCCTGACTGCCCTTGCGTCAACTTGGGGTTGGCTTGATCGACGCGGTTGTCGCCTGCTTTGAGGTGATGCGCAGCCACCCCTCGGCCGCAGGGCGGATGTTTCGGATAACGTTGCGTAATACTTTGCGGATTTTGGGAATTGGCACGAAAATTGCTTTGTTCGTGGGTGGGAACCAACCGGACAGTCGGGCGTCTTGGCCTTTGGCCACCCAAGCCCGCGACAGGAGGACTGAGATCGTGAAGCACCCCGTTGATGTGCATGTCGGCAAGCGCATTCGCCATCGCCGCTGGATGGTCGGCATGACGCAGCAACAACTGGCCGATGCGGTGGGGATCAAGTTCCAGCAGATCCAGAAGTACGAAACCGGCATGAACCGTGTCAGCGCGTCGCGACTCTGGGACGTAGCACGCACCCTCGGGGTGCAGATCGGCTTCTTTTTCGAAGGCCTGAACGGCGAGGATGCGGCCGATGTCGGCATTCAATCCGATGTCATGGCCAACAAGGAGGCGATGGAATTGATCCGCGCCTATTATTCCATCCCCGAAGCACAGCGCAAACGTCTCTTCGATCTCGCCCGCGTGCTCTCTGACGCCGCCTGACACTGTCTTGCGGTGATACGGCTGCGCGTCCGGCTCTTGCCGGGCGCGGCCTGCCCCCCTAGACAGGGCTGGTTGCCTTCGGAGACCTGCCATGCCCCGTGCCCCGCTCTCGTCCGCCGCCAAAGCTGAATTGTGGCGCACGGCCCATGCGCTGGCTGATGCCGCGCGTCCGGCGACGCTCGCGCATTTCCGCAGTCCGTCACTCAGTGCTGACACCAAGGAAACCGACCGGTTCGATCCGGTGACTGCGGCCGACCGCGCCTCGGAAGCAGCCATGCGGGCTGTTCTGGCACGGATGCGCCCGGACGATGCGATCCTGGGCGAGGAAGAGGCGGCCAAGTCCGGGACATCGGGGCTAACCTGGGTGATCGACCCGATCGACGGCACGCGCGGCTACCTGTCCGGCACGCCCACCTGGGGGGTGCTGGTGGGACTTTCGGATGACGAGGGGCCACTCTTGGGGATTATCGACCAGCCCTACATCCGGGAACGGTTCTGGGGCGGCCTGGGAGAGGCCTGGGTCGAGGGCCCCATGGGTCGGGCCGCGCTGGGCGCGCGCGCAGCGCGGCCAATGTCGCAAGCCATCCTGTATTCGACCTTCCCGGAAGTGGGGACCGAGGCGGAGGGTGCCGCGTTTCGCCGGGTTGTCCCGCGGGCGCGGCTGACTCGCTATGGCACGGATTGCTACGGCTATGCCCTGATCGCGGCAGGCCAGATCGACCTCGTCATCGAGGCCGGTTTGCAGACCTATGACGTCATGGCCCCGATCGCGGTGATCGAGGCGGCGGGCGGAATCGTTACCAACTGGCAGGGTGGCCCGGCCCATCTGGGGGGGCAAGTGCTGGCGGCGGCCAACACGACGATCCATGCCGAGGCGATGGCGCTTTTGAACGGGTAGCAAAGGGGGGCGATGCCCCCCGTCCTGCTTGCCTTCAGACCGGCGCGACCGGGCGGCCGTCCACCCAGGTTGCGCGAATGGCGCGGTCGTCGCCCATCATGATCGTGGGGAACAGCGCCTCCCAGAAGTCACGCGCCCGGGCTGCACGTTGCGCAATGGCCGGGGTCGAGGACAGGTCGATCACCGCCAGATCCGCCTCCATCCCCACGGCAAGATTGCCGATCTGCCCCCCAAGACCCAGCGAGATCGCCGAGCCCTGTGTGGCCAGCCACCACAATTGTGACGGATGCAGCGCCGTGCCGCGCAGTTGCGCGATGTCATAGGCGGCCGCCATGGTGCGCAGCATCGAAAAGCTCGACCCGCCGCCGATGTCGGTGGCCAGTCCCACCTTTTGCCCCTCGGCCTTGAGCCCCGCCATGTCGAACAGGCCGGAGCCGATGAAGGCGTTCGAGGTCGGACAGTGGATCAGCGAGGCCCGGACCTCGCGCAGGCGGGCCCGTTCGCGGTCGGTCAGGTGGATGGCGTGCCCGTAGAGGCCCCTGGCGCCGAGAAGCCCGGATTCCTCGTACACATCCAGATAGTCGCGCGCCTTGGGAAACAGCGACTGAACCCAGGCGATCTCCTCGCGCTGTTCGCTCAGATGGGTCTGCATCAGGCAGTCCGGGTGCTCGGCCCACAGGGAACCAAGCGCCCGCATCTGCTCGGGCGTCGAGGTGGGGGCAAACCGGGGCGTGATGACATAGGACAGCCGGTCCACCCCGTGCCAACGGGTCAGCAGTGCCTTCGACTGGTCGTAGGCCGTCTGGGCCGTGTCGCGCAGGCTGTCGGGTGCGTTCCGGTCCATGCAGGTCTTGCCGGCCAGAACCCGCATCCCGCGCGCCCTGGCCGCGGTGAACAGGGCATCGACGCTTTCCGGGTGGATCGTGCAAAAGCTGCAGATCGTCGTCGTTCCATGCGCCATCATCAGGTCAAGGCAGGTCTCGGCGGCGATGCGCGCATGCTCTGGATCGCCAAAGCGTGACTCTTCGGGAAACGTGTAGGAATTCAGCCAGTCGATCAGCCGCTTGCCCCATGAGGCGATGATCGCCGTCTGTGGATAATGCACATGCGCATCGACGAACCCGGCCGAGATCAGCGCCGATCCATAATCATGCACCCGCACCCCGGGGTGCGCCGCGCGCAGCGCGTCAGGGTCGCCCAGCGCGACGATACGACCGGCTACGATCAGCACGCCCTGGCGGCTGGAGTGACGCGCGGCCCCTGGACCCTCGACAAAGGGATCGGCGGCAAAGCCGAGTGTCTGGCCGATGAGCAAATCGGTCATGGGATGCCTTTCCTCTATGCCCCAATCCCCTTTATCGCGTGAGCGTTTGCGCATAACAACCTCTGGCGTGGCCGATTCGACCCCCGCTGCGCGGTGAAAGACCCTCAGGCAGGAGGCGAAAATGGCGGACATCACCCCTGAGACCGCAAGCCCGCCCCCCGAGGACGGCAACCTGAGCGCAGCGCGCATTGCGATCGTTCTTGCCGCTGTCGAGGCCGAGAACGCCGAGGCACTCGCCGCCGCGCTTGATCCCTTGCACGCCGCCGACATCGCGGACCTGCTGGAACAGATCAGCGCCACGAACCGCCGGGCCCTGCTGACGCTTTACGGTCGTGAAATCGACGGCGAGATCCTGTCGGAAATCGACGACAGCATCCGCGAGGAGGTGATCGAAGCTCTCCCGCGCGAGGTTCTGGCCGAGGCGGTGCGCGAGCTTGACACCGACGACGTGGTCGACATCCTCGAGGATCTCGAACCTGGCGAGCAGGACTTCATCCTTGGCTCGCTGGAAAGCGAGGACCGGGCAGCGGTCGAGAGCGCGATGGCCTGGCCGGAATACTCGGCTGGTCGCCTGATGCAATCCGAAACGGTGACCGTGCCCGAGTTCTGGACGGTCGGGCAGGCAATCGACCACCTGCGGGCCGCCGAATGGCTGCCGGACCAGTTCTATCACGTCATCCTTGTCGATCCGCGCCACCGGCCGGTGGGCTATTGCACGCTGGGCCGGGTGCTGGCCGCACGGCGCGAGGTGGCGCTGGCCGCGATCACCGAGGACAGTTTCCGCACCATCGAGGCCACCGAAAAAGAGGCCGAGGTGGCACATCTCTTCAACAAGTATCACCTGATCTCGATGCCGGTAGTGGATGAGGCCGGGCGGCTCGTCGGTGTCATCACCATCGACGACGCGATGAACGTTCTTGATGAAGAGCACGAAGAGGACATGCTGCGCCTTGCCGGTGTGAACGAGGAGGGATCGCTTAGCGATACCTCGTTTGCCACTGCGCGCCAGCGTTTGCCCTGGCTGGTGGTGAACCTGTTCACGGCCTCCTTGTCCAAGGTCGTGATCAGTCAGTTCGAGGCGACCATCGCCTCGCTGGTCATGCTGGCGGCGCTGATGCCGATTGTTGCCTCGACCGGGGGGATTGCAGGCACTCAGTCACTTGCAGTGTCGGTGCGCGCCCTTGCGACGCGCGATCTGACCCATGCCAACGCACGCCGTGTCGTATGGCGCGAACTGGGGGCGGGATTGTTGAACGGGCTTGGTC
>CALEZJ010000585.1 GCA_937927885.1 uncultured Paracoccaceae bacterium
AGCCGAACTCGACCGTATCCGCCATGCCATGGAGAAATGGCAGCCCATTCGGTCCGAACTGATCAACTACACCAAATCCGGCGAGGAGTTCTGGCTGGAAATGGACATCGTCCCGCTGGCCGACGAAACGGGGTGGTTCACGCATTGGATTGCTGTCGAGCGGGACATCACGGCGCGCAAGCAGGCTGATCTGGCACTTCACGCCAATGAGGAACGGTTCCGCCTGGTCGCCAGGGCCACAGGAAGCGCAATATGGGACTGGGACGTTGCATCGGGCCGACAGTGGTGGAGCGAGGGTCTGAGCGACATCTTCGGCCATTCGGCGGATCAGGCCGGGACTGTGCCGACTGTCTGGCGCCCGCACGTCCACCCAGATGATGCCTCTCGGATCGATGGGGCTCTCGAACTTCTGGTGACAGGTCAGGCGTCGTTTTTCCAAGAGCAATATCGCTTTCGGCGGGCAGACGGCAGTTGGGCATTCGTCGAAGACCATGCCATTCCCCTGCATGATGACGACGGAAAGGTGCGCCGAGTTCTGGGCTCGATGACCGACATATCGGAGCAGAAGCTGCTTGAAGACCGGCTGCTCCAGGCGCAGAAGATGGAATCGGTCGGCCAACTTACTGGCGGCGTCGCGCATGATTTCAACAACCTGCTGACGATCATCCTCGGCAATGCCGAGATTCTTCACGATGAACTGAGCGACCAGCCGCATCTGCGAAGGCTGGCAAAGATGTCGCTTGACGCGGCCGAGCGAGGAGCCGAGCTCACCAGCCGGTTGCTTGCCTTTTCCCGCAAGCAGACCCTCGAGCCAAGGGTCCTGGACGTCGCACCGCTGATACAGGGCATGGACGACCTGCTGCGCCGGACGCTTCCCGAAAACATCGATATCGAGATCGTCAGATCCGGTGGGCTGTGGAAGATCGAAGCAGACCCGGGACAACTCGAGTCAGCACTTCTCAACCTTGCCGTGAATGCCCGAGACGCGATGCCCAAGGGCGGAAACCTGACTATCGAGATGGCGAACGCCATGCTTGATGACGATTATGTGGCCATGGAGCCTGATGTCAAAGCGGGACAATATGTGGTGATTGTCGTGACTGACACGGGCTCGGGAATGTCGCCAGACATACTGTCGCGGGTGTTCGAGCCCTTCTTTACCACGAAGGATGTCGGGAAAGGATCAGGGCTGGGCCTGAGCATGGTCTTCGGATTCGTCAAGCAGTCCGGGGGCCATATCCGTATCTATTCTGAACAAGGTGAGGGAACGTCGATCAAGATGTACTTCCCGCGCTCCCGCGCAACACAGGATCACATCGTGACCGATCGTGCCGGGCGAAACCTCACCGGGGGATCCGAAACCATTCTCGTGGTCGAGGATGACGCGACGGTGCGAGAACACGTGGTCGCACAGCTGAAGGCGCTGGGTTACCATGTGCTGCAAGCATCCTCAGGCGCTATGGCGATGGAGGTGCTGATGCAGGCACAAGACATCGATTTGCTCTTTACAGACGTGGTGATGCCCGGCGGCATGGGCGGTCGGGACCTTGCGGATGCAGCGCGCAGACTTCGTCCCGACCTGAAGGTCCTGTTCACCTCCGGATACACCGAGAATTCGATTGTTCATGACGGGCGTCTGGATTCGGGTGTCAAGTTGCTGAGCAAGCCCTACCGCCGCAAACAATTGGCCTCGAAGATCCGCGAGGTACTGGATGAAGGAGGTCGCGAAGACTGAGCCTCGGGACACACCTCTCCTGCTCGAAAGTCTTTCACCCTCACGTCCGATGTGACATCCACTCGAGCGCCCTCGAGCCCGGCATGGGTCGGGCAATGTGATATCCTTGCCCGAATTCACAACCAATCTTTTCGGAGAGCCGCATCGCCGCAGCGTCCTCGATACCCTCGATGGTAACTGACATGTCCATGGCTGTTGCGATCCGAACCAGATTTCGAACGAGTTTCTCTGCTCCGGGCGACGTGCTGATCTCTCGGGCAAAATAGCGATCGATCTTCAGTTCGTTGAATGGAATGCGCACCAGCCGCTCGAGAGACGAAACACCCGTTCCGAAATCGTCGATCGAGAGACAGAAACCTTGCATCCTCAACCGGGTCAGAGCATCGATCTGCATCTGTGAGATTTCGAGCGGTCCTGCCTCGGTGACTTCGAGGATCAGGTGAGCCGGCGACAGGTCGTGGCGTGCCAGAACCTTTCGGAGCAGTTCGGGAAAAGAAGAATCCGAACAAATGTTCATCGGCACGTTCACGGCCATGGTAACGTCGGTCACGGGCAACCGGGAAAGAAATGCCAGCGCATCGTTGAGCATCACTTCGGTCAACTCGCGGGCCAACCCGTGCGTTTCGGCAAGCGGTATGAACACATCGGGCTGAATCAACCCCAGTTCGGGGTGCTCCCACCGCGCGAGGGCCTCGAAGCCATGAAGCGTGTGGTCGCGCAAACGCAGTTTCGGCTGGAAATACGGACGGATCTGTCCATCGGCGAGAGCGACCCGCAAAGCATCAGCATCTATGAGGCCTGTCTGCTCGATGGACGCTGGTCCGCATTTGGCTCTGCCCTGGATCTGGACCGCCTCCAGGAGTTTCTTCAAGGCGCTGCGCCGGACGGGTTTCGGCAAGATGCCCACCACGTTAAGCCCGCTGTTGCGCGCGGCGTGACGCGCGGCTTCAAGAACGCGGGCGTCGCAGCCGCTGCTGAGAATCACCGACGCACTGCCGATCTTTCCAAGTTGTCGAAGGACGTCCAGCCCATCGCGATCCGGCATCTGCAGATCGATGATGGCGACATCGGCAGCCGAGAGTTCCCACTCCCGAAAGAACTCGATTGCGGTGTACGAGATCCTTGCCTGCGCGCCAACGGACCGAGCCATCGCAGACATGGTTTCTGCAACATCGTGATCGTCATCGAGGACCAGCACCGAAGGGAGAGCATCCGACACCGAGGCAACGCCCGCCGACAGATGAACAGGTCCCTCCGATGCTCCTGCAGTCATTGGAATAGCGGTACCGTGCATGATGTCTGCCCTCCAGGATTCACCTATACCCCTCTATTCCGGACAAATATGGCACGAACTGGGCGGAGATCGGGTTTATAAGGGTCATAGCCGGTTGTGATCACCACCGGCGCGCCAGGCTGCAATACCGCAATCTCATGTGCCACCGCCTGCCCTGACAGGCCGCCGGGCATGACGAGGTCAGTCTGGACAATGTCGATCCGCCTATCGGTCCGGGCAAGGTCCAGTGCCTCGCGTCCATTTCGGGCCACAAGCGGCAGAAAGCCAGGTTTCTATGGCATCCGTATCGTTTGCTCGCGCACGGTCAGTGATGATCCCGGTTTCAGGAATGATCCCGGGGACCTTGGCATTTTCTTGATCTTAAAGGGTTTTTTCCATGCGTCCGGTCGAAACGGGGGCCGGTTCACGGCAGTGTCCTTGGGCAGGAGCCGTCGTTGAGCCAGCTCTTGGTCATCAGGAACAAAGCGGGGGCGCAACATTGGCCAGCCCGAAAAACCTTGCTTAAGCGTGGTGAATTGATGACCATGGCGGTCGAGGGCAGTCCGCTTGGGGAAGCCGACACAGAGCTTCCGGGAGGAGATTGGGCAGTGAGGATTGACGGCATATTCTGGGAAGCCGACGCGGACACGCTGACCTTCAGACAGATCAATGGCAGCGTTGACGAGATACTTGGTTATTCCGCCGAAGAATGGCTGGGTCAGGCGGATTTCTGGGAGTCGAAGCTGCACCCCGAGGATGCCGAATGGGTGCTGCGGTCCTGCGCCGAAGCGAGCCGCAAGCGTGAGCCCCATCGTCTGACCTATCGCATGATCGCGGCGGACGGGCGGGCCGTGTGGTTGCAGGACAACGTCAAGGTGACAGTCGACGGCGAGCACGCGACCCTGCACGGCATCATGATCGACGTCACCGAGCTGATCGATCAGCGCGACAGTCTGGCACGGATGAATGAGGCGAACGCCCATTTCCGCACGCTATGCAACCTGGTTCCCGTTGCGATCTGGGAAGAGGACTGGTCAGGCGTGCTGGACGCCCTGCGCGGGCTTGCCGCGCAGGGCGTCACCGACGTCAGCGCCCATTCCGAGGCCGACCCAGGCTGGGTCGACCAGATGCTTGGCCGACTGAAGGTGCAGGCGGTGAACCGCGCCGCAGTCGAGATGTTTGGCGCCGACAGCGACGAAGAACTGATCCGCCGCGCAACCGAGGTCTTCGACGTCGGAAAACCGAATTCGGTCTTCGTGACGGCGTTGAATGCGATCCTTCATGGAAAGACCGAACTGGAAGGCATGAACAAGCTGCGTCGGCTTGACGGGGCGCCCGTCCATGTCATGTTTCGCATCTCCCTGCCGCTCCTCGAAGCCCGGCAGGCGCGCGTCGTCATCTGTGAGATGGACGTCAGCGCCGAATACATCGCCAACGAGCGTTTCGAACTGGTGGCCCGTGCGACATCGGATGTGATCTGGGACTTCGACATCGTGAAGGACAAGCTGTGGAGCAGCGACGGGTTGCGCCGGGTATTCGGGCTGAACCCGGACGAGATGCAGTCAAGCCTGACGAAATGGACGGATCGCATCCACGCCGAGGACCGCGAAAGGATCCTGCATCACTACGACAGGATCCTGAACGCAGGCCACAATGAGTGGGAACAGGATTACCGATTTCGAAAGGGCGACGGCAGTTACGCCGTGGTCCGCGACGAGGGCTTCATCCAGCGCGATGAGCAGGGTGCAGCGGTTCGCATGGTCGGAAGCCTCGTCGACATCACCGAACAGCGGCGGCTGGAGGAACGCCTGATCCAGTCGCAAAAGCTGGAGGCGATGGGCAAGCTGACAGGCGGGATCGCGCACGACTTCAATAACCTTCTGACCATCGTGCTGGGCAGCCTCGAGGTGCTTGAAGACCATGTCGGCGACAACCCCGACGCGTGCAGGTATTTGGCCGCCGCGACCCGCGCCGTCGACCGCAGCACGCAACTGATCAGCCAGCTTCTGTCCTATGCGCGCCTGCAACCCATGACGCCGAGATCCATGGACATGTCACGGCAGGTCAAGGAAATGAGCGAGATGATCACCCGCTCGCTGGGCGAGCAGATCGTTGTCACGATCGAAAGCGCGGCTGATCTCTGGCCCTGTCGCGCCGACCCCGCGCAATTCGAGAACGCGCTGCTGAACCTCTGCATCAACGCCCGCGACGCGATGGCCGGGGGTGGTCGGCTGACCATCGCCATGCGCAACCAAAGGGTGGAGGCCGACAGCGCGCTTGCTCCGCTGGGGCTTGCTCCGGGAGATTTCGTGGTGCTTGCGGTCTCCGATACCGGCGCTGGAATGGATGCCGCGACCGTGACTGCCGCTTTCGACCCGTTCTTCACCACCAAGGAAGTCGGCGCGGGCAGCGGGCTTGGCCTGTCGATGGTGCAAGGATTCGCCCAGCAATCGAAAGGGCTGGCCCGGATCGTCTCGGCACCCGGAAAAGGGACACTGGTCGAGGTTTACCTGCCGGCGCAGAAGTCGGGGAAAGACTCCGATGCCGCGCCTGCGCCGACCATTCGGGAGCGTGCTGCAGGAACCGGGCGTGTCCTTCTGGTCGAGGATCAGGATATGGTTCGCGCACACATGATCAATGTGCTTGAAAGCCTCGGCTATGTGGTTCTGCCTACCGATTCCGCGGCACCGGCGGTTGCGGCGCTTGAACGCGACGAAAGGATCGACCTTTTGCTGACCGACATCGTCCTGCCAGGCGGCGAGTCGGGGCTGGCGTTGGCAGAAAAGGTCAGGCAATTGCGACCGGACCTGCCGGTGATCTTCACCTCCGGCTTTCCCGAAACCAGGGAGGAGCGAGGCGTGGAATTGCGCGTGGGGCAGAATTTTCTGCGCAAGCCCTTTCGGCGCGACGAACTTGCCGAGGTGTTGCGTCGGTCGCTGCACCACACGGGGCTGCCCGCCCGGTGAGCGGGGAAGCGCTGTGCTGCGGCGACAGCGCGAACCTGCGACCTTGCCTGCCGACACGCCGGGCCGCAGCCGCGGCCCGTTCGCAAGTTGTCCTCCGTGTTCCGCCCGCCCATGCGAGAGACGACCTCCGGCCTGTCTACCGGGTGCGGGCGGCACGGTATCGCGGCATGCCCGGCCCAGGGGAGTGACGCTGCAAGATGCCATCGAAGGCCATGCGGCTGGTGCGACATCGGTCAGGACGGCGACCTTGATCCAGCGGCCGACCCGTGCTAGGTGCCACTCGTTCGTATTTGCCCGGGAATCGCCTTGACGGTTGGGGCCAAGATGCAAACCACCTCCAGAACCCTATCGCTGACACCGGACCATATCGCCCGGGTCCACCGCGTCGTCGAAGACACGGGTCCCGCGGCTGGCGTGCAGCAGCAGACCGATGCCGATTATGCGGACTGGGTGGCGAAGATCGCCGATAGCCACCCCGACCCCGACCGTCCGACCCAATTGTTCGTCTTCGGCTCGCTGATCTGGAAGCCCGAGATCGAGCATCGGGCCGAGCAGACCGGTGTCGCCCGGGGCTGGCATCGCGCCTTCTGCCTGCGCCAGCATCGCTTTCGCGGCACGCCCGACCAGCCGGGCCTGATGATGGCGCTCGATCGCGGCGGGCAATGCCGGGGTGTCCTTTACGAGCTGCCTCTTGCGAACCTCGAACACCAACTGGACCGGCTGTTCCGCCGCGAGTTCACCGTGAAGCCGATCAACAACGTGCCCCGCTGGCTCACGGTTCAGACGGCATCCGGACCGGTGAAGGCGCTGGGTTTCGTGATGAACCGCGCCTCCCCCTATTATGCCGGACGTCTGCCGCTGGAGAAGGTCGCCCGGACACTGGCGACCTGCTGTGGCCATTGGGGCAGCGGCGCGGAGTATCTGCTCAACACCGTGACACATCTGGAGGCCCGCGGGATCCACGACAGCGGCCTGTGGCGCTTGCAGCAGCTTGTTGCAGAACAGATTGACAGGCTGTCGTAGATCAACGCGTTCTCAACAGCCCCACCCGCACAGTCCTTGAAAACGACGGAAAAATCCGGCCGCAGCCGGATCGGGAGAACGCTTTCGCGAGGGCAAGTGGCGGAGAGACAGGGATTCGAACCCTGGGTGGGCTCTCACCCACAACGGTTTTCGAGACCGCCCCGTTCGACCGCTCCGGCACCTCTCCGCGCTTGGGGGTCGTCGTGCGGGCGATGTAGCCGGGATTTCGGGCCGCTGCAAGAGGGCGTCGCAGGAAAATCCGCACCCGCAAGTGGCGCGGTCAATGGCGCGAAGTCGGGATCAGACCGCGCCGCGCACCATCAGCGGCATCAGCGCCGTGGCCAGCGCACGCGCGTCGCCCGGGCCGTGTTCCCAGCCCTTCCAGCCGCGTTTCTCGGCGGCGGCCACCGCAGGGCTGCGCGCGTCGATCAGCAGGATTTCTCCCGGCGCGAGTGCCAGCCGGGACTCGAAACGCGCCAGAAGCGCGGTGTCGGGCAGGGTCTGGCCGGTTTCGGGCGCGCTCAGGTTCGCGTCGAATCGGTCGGCCCATTCGCGGTCCTGGACCAGCCAGCGTGCGCGGCGCGCGTCGGTTTCCAGCCACAGGAGTTGCACGATCCCGGCCTCGGCCAGCGCCTCGCCGATGCGGGTCAGTTCGGGGTCGGGGTCGAGCGAGGTCTCGAGGATCAGTTCGAGCACCTCGTCGGCCAGATCGCCCGCATGGGTGCCGATGATATCAAGAAGGTCCACCTCGCCCGCCAGCAAGGCCGCGCGCCGCGCCTCGATCGCCCGGCCCAGGGCGCGCACGTCCAC
>CALEZJ010000586.1 GCA_937927885.1 uncultured Paracoccaceae bacterium
CCTTCGGCCAGCGCATCCTCGACTATGCCCACCACATGGTGCTGCCGACCATCGCGCTGACCATCTCCAGCTTTGCCACGCTGACCCTGCTCACGAAAAACTCGTTTCTGGATGAATTGCGCAAGCAATACGTGATGACCGCCCGCGCCAAGGGTTTGGTCGAACGCCGGGTGCTCTATGGCCATGTGTTCCGCAACGCCATGCTGATCGTCATCGCGGGCTTTCCCGCGGTGTTCATCGGGGCCTTCTTTGGCGGCTCCCTGATCATCGAAACGGTGTTTTCGCTCGATGGACTGGGTAAGCTGTTCTTCGAGGCGGCGCTGGCGCGCGATTACCCGGTGATTTTCGGAACGCTCTTCATCTTCACGCTGCTGGGGCTCCTGGTCGGCATCCTGTCGGACCTGATGTATGTCTGGATCGATCCCCGCATCGATTTCGAAATCCGCGAGGGTTAGGATGCGCCTCTCTCCCCTCAACCAGCGCCGCTGGCGCAATTTTTGCGCCAACCGCAGGGCTTATTGGTCGCTGTGGATCTTCCTCGTGCTTTACGGCGTCTCATTGTTTGCCGAGTTCCTCGCCAATGACGTACCCATCGTCGTGAATTACCGCGGGCAATATCAGTTCCCGGCCTTTTCCTTTCATTCCGAGGCCAGCTATGGCGGCGAATTCCGCACCCAGGCGGATTATCGCAGCGCCGAGGTGCAGTGCCTGATCGAAACCGGTGGCGCAGAACTGTGCCTCGACGATCCGGACGAGGCGCGCCGCCTGGCCCCCTCGGGCCTGATCGAGGGCTTTACGGTGGTTCCCGGCTGGATGATCTGGCCGCCGATCCCCTATTCCTACAACACATTCAACAACCTGGGCGGCCCCGCTCCCTCGCCGCCCGATGCCAACCATTGGCTGGGCACCGATGGCTCGGCGCGCGATGTGCTGGCACGGGTGATCCACGGCTTCCGGCTGTCGGTCAGCTTTGCCTTTGTCGTGGTCGCCATCGCTTCGGTGATCGGCATCGCCGCGGGGGCGGTTCAGGGCTTTTACGGGGGGCTGGTCGATCTGATCGCGCAACGGCTGATCGAGCTTTGGGGCTCGATCCCGTCGCTCTATGTCATCATCATTGTCGCAGCGATCATTCCAATGAACTTCTGGCTGCTGGTCTTCCTGATGGTCCTGTTCTCGTGGACGGCACTGGTGGGGGTGGTGCGCGCAGAATTCCTGCGGGCGCGCAACTTTGAATATGTACGCGCCGCCCGGGCGCTGGGGGTGTCGGACGCACGCATCATCTGGCGCCATGTGCTGCCCAATGCCATCGTCGCCACGGTCACGCTGTTGCCCTTCATCGTCACCGGGGCGATCGGCTCGCTCGCCACGCTGGATTTCCTCGGCTTCGGCCTGCCTGCCTCGGCCCCGTCGCTGGGCAACCTGACGCTGCAGGCGAAACAGAACCTGCAGGCTACCTGGTTGGGCTTCACCGCCTTTTTCACCTTTGCCGTGATGCTCAGCCTCCTCGTCTTCATTTTCGAGGGGGTCCGCGACGCCTTCGACCCGCGAAAGACGTTCCGATGAGCCTGCTCGAGGTCCGCAACCTCAGCGTCACCTTCCGGCAGGAAGGACGTCTGGTTCCCGCAGTGCAAGGCGTCAGTTTTTCGATTCGCGCCGGGCAGACCGTGGCACTGGTCGGTGAATCGGGGTCGGGCAAGTCCGTGACCGCGCTTTCGACAGTCGGCCTTCTGCCGGATTCGGCGCAAGTCACAGGGTCTATCACCTTCGAGGGGGCCGAGATGGTCGGCGCCGACGACGCCGAATTGCGCCGGGTGCGCGGCAATGACATCAGCTTCATCTTTCAGGAGCCGATGACATCGCTGAACCCGCTGCACACAGTCGAACGGCAGATCGTCGAATCGCTGTCGCTGCATCAGGGGTTGCGGGGGGCCGCGGCCCGGGACCGGGCACTGGAATTGCTGCACAAGGTGGGTATCCCCGATGCCGAAACCCGCCTTGGCGCCTATCCGCATCAATTGTCGGGTGGGCAGAGGCAGCGGGTGATGAT
>CALEZJ010000587.1 GCA_937927885.1 uncultured Paracoccaceae bacterium
CGTCCAGCCATCTCGGCGCAGGATGAACCGGATCGCCTCCGAGATGTTGCTCTCGTCCTCGATCACCAGCACCTGCCGCCCCGCGCCGTGACCGCCCAGTCCCGGACCCGCCCCGACCGCCGTTCGCGCCGCGGCCCTGATTTCGCCCTGGCCGCCGTCCCGCCCCATCGCCTGCCCCCTCGGCGGGGCGCGCGCCCTCCCCGACGCGGACCCCGGCGCCGACTATTGCGCCTTCTCGGAGGTCTGTCAAAGCCGGACTGGCGCCGGTTCGGTGCCGGCGACGATCGAGGGTTCACGCCGCGCGGCACAGGTCAGCCGCGGACAGACCCGGCACGAGGAGCCCACCGGCACCGGCGGGGGGGCAGGTTCGGGCGCAGGCCCGCCCAGCGCCGAGGCCGGGGTGACCAGCATCACCGACTCCCAGACATGCGGTGGATCAAAGCGCAACGGGTCGCGTGCCCCCGCCACCGCATGGGCGACAAAGCGCACCGGCGGGCGCCCGGCGAATTCGAGGGCGGCGCGCAGCGGGCGGTCGGGCTGCACCAGCGCCTGATACAACGGCCAGAGCGGACAGCCCCCGCCAAAGCGCGGCAACTGGAACCCGTCGAGCGGGCGGCGAAAGGTCAGCGTGCCCGACCCGTCGCAGATCGCCAGACCGAAGCGCGGCACCCCGGGCAGCGGCGGCAGGGTCGCCAGCCTGCGAAACACCGGCGCCAGCCCCAGTCCGAAGTCGCGCGCCAGCACCTCGGGGGCAAAACCGCCCGGGTGCGCGAACATCGCCGTCAGCACCGGTGCCAGCCGGTCCAGCGGCAGCGCCGCCGCATCCGCCCGCGCCCGTGTCAACCAGGCCGCGGCCAGTTCGCGCGCCGCCGCCGTCGCCAGTTCCGCCTGCCCCAGGATCATCGCCGACCAGTCGCCGCCATTGTCCTGCTCGGTCGCCGCCACATGCCAGCCCTGCCGGTCCAGCCAGCTTTCCACCTCTTCCATCGGGGCGGCCAGCGCGGTCTCCTCGCCGGTGGTGTCCAGAAAGGCCACCAGCGCCTCGGCCGCATCGGCCAGCCGCACGGAATCGGCGTGCACATTGGCATGAAAGCGCGCGCGCCATTCGGGTTCCAGATCCTCGGATTCCGCCAGGATCGCCGAGGTCGATTGCACCGCCGTCGCCGCCGAGACGATTTCATGCAGCGAGGCCGAGAGGTTCGGGTCATGCGCCATCCGATCAGACAGGCGTTCCAGCGTGCGCTCCAGCGCCTCGGTGCGCGCGTGCAGGTGGGCGATCAGCGCGGCCCAGCCCGGAAAGCGGCCGGTCAGTTCCTCGACCCGGTCGATTTCCGGCACCAGTCCGGGTGCTGCGCGGGCCGAAGCCGCGCGCAGCGTTTCCACCAGCGCCTCGCCCGCGCTGCCATCGAGCGCCGAGGTCGGGATCTGCAGCGCCTCGGCAATCGCCTCGAGCACCCGGGGGCTGGCGCGGCGGCGGTTGTGCTCGATCAGGTTCAGGTAGCTGGGCGAGACCCCGGCCAGACGTGCCAGATCGGCCTGCCCCATCCGTCGCGCCGCACGCAGCGCGCGAATGCGCGTTCCCGAAAGGGCGGTATTTGGCATGATGGCAGCCTGTTGTTGCCGCTCCATCTGACCACGCGGCTGTTTGCGGCGCAAGCGGGCGGTCCGCCTGCCCCGGCGGGGCCGACAAGGGGTGACGGGCGACGAATGCCACTTTTCAGGCGGGGGGGCGTGACGTATAACCCCGCGGCACATCCCGCGCCGCGGCGGCCTGCGGGCCCTTCGCGCATCGACGAGTCACGAGGAAACCCATGAGCAAAGATCACACCACGGCCGATGTGGCCTTCATCAAGGCGCTGGCCGAATTGCTCAACTCGAATGACCTGACCGAAATCTCGGTCAAACGCGAATACGGCGAGAACGACACCCTGAACGTGCGCGTGGCGCGCCAGACCCAGATGGTCGCGGCCCCGATGCAGATGGTGGCAAGCCCGGCCCCCATGGCCGCGGCGGCGCCCGCCGCCCCTGCCCCTGCGGCGGCGGCGGCGGCCGCGCCCTCGGGCGATCCGGCCAGCCATCCCGGCGCCGTCGCCTCGCCCATGGTGGGCACCGTCTATCTGGCCGCCGAGCCGGGCGCCGAACCCTTTGTCAGCGTGGGGGCGCAGGTCAACGCCGGCCAGACCCTGCTGATCATCGAGGCGATGAAGACCATGAACCACATTCCGGCCCCGGTTTCCGGCGTGGTCAAGCGCATCCTCGTCGCCGACGGCAGCCCGGTCGAATACGGCGCGCCGCTGATGATCATCGAATAAGGCCGCGCCGATGTTCGACAAGATCCTCATCGCCAACCGCGGCGAGATCGCCCTCAGGGTGATCCGGGCCTGCCGCGAAATGGGCATTCTTTCAGTCGCCGTGCATTCGACCGCCGACAGCGACGCGATGCATGTGCGCATGGCCGACGAGGCGATCTGCATCGGCCCGCCGCCCTCGGTCGACAGCTATCTGCACATGGCGGCGATCATTTCCGCCTGCGAGATCACCGGCGCGCAGGCGATCCATCCGGGTTACGGATTCCTGAGCGAGAACGCCACCTTCGTGCAGATGCTCGAGGATCACGACATCACCTTCATCGGCCCGCGCGCGGAACACATCCGCATGATGGGCGACAAGATCACTGCCAAGGACACCGCCAAGGCGCTGGGCATTCCGGTGGTGCCGGGCTCGGACGGCGGCGTGCCGGACATCGAGGCGGCCAAGCGGGTCGCCGGGGCGATGGGCTATCCGGTCATCATCAAGGCGACCGCCGGCGGCGGCGGGCGCGGCATGAAGGTGGCAAAGTCCGAAGCCGAGATCGAGGTCGCGTTCCGCACCGCGCGCGCCGAGGCCAAGGCGGCCTTTGGCAATGACGAGGTCTATATCGAGAAGTACCTCCAGCGCCCGCGCCATATCGAGGTGCAGGTGTTTGGGGACGGCAAGGGTGGCGCGGTCCATCTGGGCGAGCGCGACTGTTCCTTGCAGCGACGCCACCAGAAGGTGTTCGAGGAAGCCCCGGGCCCGGTGATCACCGCCGAACAGCGCGCCCGCATCGGTGGCATCTGTGCCGAGGCCATCGGCAAGATGCAGTATTCGGGTGCCGGCACGATCGAATTCCTGTTCGAGGACGGGGAGTTCTATTTCATCGAGATGAACACCCGCCTGCAGGTCGAACATCCGGTGACCGAGGCGATCTTTGGCGTCGACCTCGTGCGCGAACAGATCATGGTCGCGGCGGGCAACCGGCTGTCGATGCGCCAGGAGGATCTGGTGGTCAACGGCCACGCGATCGAGGTGCGGCTGAACGCCGAGAAACTGCCGAACTTCAGCCCCTCGCCCGGCCGCGTGAACACGTTCCATGCGCCCGGCGGTCTGGGGGTGCGGATGGATTCGGCGCTCTATTCGGGCTATCGGATTCCGCCCTATTACGACAGCCTGATCGGCAAGCTGATCGTGCACGGCCGCGACCGGCCCGAGGCGCTGGCGCGCCTGAAGCGGGCCTTGGGCGAGTTGATCATCGACGGGATCGACACCACGGTGCCCC
>CALEZJ010000588.1 GCA_937927885.1 uncultured Paracoccaceae bacterium
TCCAAGGAATTGACGCGCCAGATTTTCGGCGATGTGATCGGCTGGCTGCCCTGGAAGAAGCCGGGCTTCGAGCTGGGCCTGTGGCTGGAAAAGTTCTGCCTCGACCATCCCGAGGCCAAGGGCGTGATCCTTGACGGGTTCCCGCGCACCCCGGGTCAGGCCGAGGCGCTGGACGCCCTGCTTGCCTCGCAGGGGCTGAAGATCACCGCCGCGATTTCGATCGAGGTCGACGACGCGGCGATGGTGGCGCGGGTGGCGGGTCGCTACACCTGCGCCGGATGTGGTGAAGGGTATCACGACGAGTTCAAGCAACCCGCGCTGGCGGGTTGCTGCGACAAATGCGGCGGCACGGAATTCAAGCGCCGGGCCGACGATAATGCCGAGACCGTGGGGGCGAGGCTGAGCGCCTACCACGCATCAACGGCACCGCTGATCGCGTATTACGCCGGGCGCGGCGTGTTGCAGTCGGTTGATGGCATGGGCGCCATCGACCAGATCGCTGCGGCACTGAACGCCATCGTAAGCCGCGCGACGGCCTGAGGGGAGACCGGGGGCCCAATCACGGGGTCCCGGCGGAGCTAAGTCTAGGGAGAAGCGTGCAATGTCTACATCATCTTCGTCCAAGGCCTATTGGGCGGCGAATATCCGGATCATCATCATCTCGATGATCATCTGGTTCGCCTGCTCGTTCGGCCTGGGCATCATTCTGCGTCCGGCGCTGTCGGGCATCATGGTCGGGGGGGCGGACCTCGGGTTCTGGTTCGCGCAGCAGGGGTCGATCTATACCTTCCTCATCCTGATCTTTGCCTACGCCAAGATCATGAACAACCTCGACCGTGCACACGGCGTCGAGGAATAAGGGAGCGACGGGACAATCATGGATCAGTTTACCCTCAACCTGCTGGTGGTGGGCGCGACCTTCGCGCTCTACGTCGGCATCGCGATCTGGGCCCGTGCGGGTTCGACCGCGGAATTCTATGCCGCCGGCCAGGGTGTCCACCCGGTTCTGAACGGCATGGCCACCGGCGCCGACTGGATGTCTGCCGCCTCGTTCATCTCGATGGCCGGGATCATCGCCATGTCGGCGGCGGGCGGTTATGTGCAATCGGCCTACCTGATGGGCTGGACCGGCGGCTATGTTCTGCTGGCGCTTCTCCTCGCGCCCTATCTGCGCAAGTTCGGCAAGTTCACCGTGCCTGAATTCATCGGTGACCGGTTCTATTCGAACGGCGCGCGGCTGATGGCGGTCATCTGCCTCATCGTGATCTCGGTGACCTATGTGATCGGGCAGATGCGCGGCGTGGGCGTGACCTTCTCGCGCTTCCTCGAAGTGTCGACGGACACCGGCCTTTATATCGGCGCGGCGATCGTGTTCGCCTATGCCGTGTTCGGTGGCATGAAGGGCATCACCTATACCCAGGTTGCACAGTACATCGTGCTGATCATCGCCTACACCATCCCGGCGATCTTCATCTCGCTGTCACTGACCGGCTCGTTCCTGCCGCAGCTGGGTCTGATCGGTGGCTATGCGCCGCAGGGTGGCGACATCACGCTTCTGGGCAAGCTGGACGAGGTGCTGCGCGAACTGGGCTTTACCGCCTATACCGCCGACACCACCGGCATGTTCAACATGATCCTGTTCACCATGTCGCTGATGATCGGCACCGCCGGTCTGCCGCACGTCATCATCCGCTTCTTCACCGTGCCGAAAGTGGCTGACGCGCGTTCGTCGGCCGGCTGGGCGCTGGTGTTCATCGCGCTGCTCTACACCGTGGCTCCGGCCGTGGGCGCGATGGCCCGTCTGAACCTGACCACCACCTTCTGGCCCTCTGCCGCCACCGGCAACGCGCTCAGCGGTGAAGCTGTGGCGCTCTCGGATATCGAATCCAATCCGAGCCTGAGCTGGATCAACACCTGGCGTCAGACCGGTCTGCTGGCCTACAACGACCGCAACGGCGACGGGCGTATCCAGTACTTCAACGACGCGCCGCTGCAGGCCGTGAACACCGCCGTCGCCAACGCGACGACCGCGTTCACCGATGCCCGCACCGCCGCTGGCCTGGCTGCGACCACCGATCTGACTGCCGAGGAGGCGATTCAGGTCAACGGCGAAGTCAACGCCAACCTGCAGACCTTGCAGGCTGCCCTGCAGACCGCGCTCGACGCCCGCGCCGCGCGCTTTGCCGAAGTCACCTATGGCGGCCGCACCGTGGCCGAACTGGGCTGGGTCGGCAACGAACTGACCCGCGTCGACAACGACATCATGGTGCTTGCCAACCCCGAAATCGCGCGGCTTCCGGGCTGGGTGATCGCGTTGGTGGCCGCCGGTGGCCTCGCCGCCGCCCTGTCGACCGCTGCGGGCCTGCTGCTGGCGATTTCGTCCGCCATCAGCCACGACCTGATCAAAGGCACTCTGAACCCGGGCATCTCGGAAAAGGGCGAACTCCTGGCTGCCCGGATCTCGATGACCTTCGCGATCGCCCTGGCCACCTGGCTCGGCCTCAACCCGCCCGGCTTTGCCGCGCAGGTGGTGGCGCTGGCCTTCGGTCTGGCCGCTGCGACGATCTTCCCGGCGCTGATGATGGGCATCTTCTCGAAGCGCGTCACCAAGGAAGGGGCGATCCTGGGCATGCTCGTGGGCCTCGTGTTCACCTCTGTCTACATCTTCCTCTACCTCGGCTGGTTCTTCATCCCCGGTACGGCGGTCTATGCCAACACCACGGCGAACCACTTCTTCGGCATCTCGCCGCTGTCGATCGGCACCGTTGGTGCGGCCCTCAACTTCATCGTCGCCTATGTGGTGTCGATGGTGACCAAGGCCCCGCCGCAGGACGTTGTCGACCTGGTCGAGTCGATCCGCATCCCGAAAGGCGCGGGCAAGGCTCAGGCCCACTGATCAAGACCCGGAGGGGCGTGCATCGCGCGCCCCTCCAACCCTTAGACCGACGGGTGACACGATGGAACCGCAGAGCGATCTTGTCCGGGTGTTCCTGGAATCGGTGCATCCCTACGATAGCCTGCCGCAGGACGAACTGGCGCGTGTCGCCGGTTCCTTCAGCCGCAGGGAATACCTGCCCGGCGAGGACATCTATGTCATCGGCGAACCGCTCAAGGGCCTCTATCTGATCAAGCGCGGCGCGGTCGAGGTGACGGACCGCAATGGCGTGCTGGTGTCGATCCTGGGCCCGCGCAACTCCTTTGGCGAACGCGGTCTGATGCGCGACGGTCTCGCCGTCACCTCGGCCCGCGCGGTGGAACCGACCGTTGCCCTGGTCCTGCCCGAGGCGGAACTGCGCCGCCTCATCGCGGGCGTTCCGGCCTTCGAGCGGTATTTCAACCGTCATCGCCCTGCCGAAACCCGCGCCAGCGACCTCACCACGCTGAAAGTATCGGACCTCATGGCGCGCGATCCGGTGTCGTTGCCGCCCGAGGCCAGTGTGACCGAGGCGGCGCAACTCATGCGCGATCGGCACATTTCCAGCCTCGCCATCGCCCGCGACGGCAATCTTGTCGGCCTGATCACCACCCGCGACCTGACCGCGCGGGTGCTGGCTGTCGGCCTGCCTGCGAACACGCCCATCGGGCAGGTCATGACCCCGGACCCGCTGACCCTGACGCCGGATGCGCTGGGCTCGGACATCCTGCACATGATGCTGGAACGCCGGATCGGCCATTTGCCGATCGTGCAGGACGGCAAGTTGAAGGGCATCGTCACGCAGACCGATCTGACTCGGTTTCAGGCGGTCAGTTCGGCACAACTGGTGCGCGATGTCGCCACCGCCGACACGGTCGAGGAAATGGCAGCCGTCACCGCCCGGATCCCGCGCCTGCTGACCCAACTGGTTGCGGCGAACAACGGCCACGAGGTGGTGACGCGCCTGATCACGGATATTGCAGATACCGTCACCCGCCGCCTTCTGAAGCTGGCCGAGACCAGCCTCGGCCCGGCACCCGTGCCCTATCTGTGGCTTGCATGCGGCTCGCAGGGGCGTCAGGAGCAGACCGGCGTTTCGGACCAGGACAACTGCCTGATCCTCGATGATGCGGCAACGCCCGAGGATATGCGCTATTTCAAGGCTCTGGCCAAGTTCGTCTCGGATGGACTGAACGGCGTCGGCTATGTCTATTGCCCGGGCGACATGATGGCGACCGCCGACCGCTGGTGCCAGCCGCGGGCGGTCTGGCAGCGCTATTTCCGGGGCTGGATCGACACGCCGTCGACCGAGGCGCAGATGCTGGCCTCGGTCATGTTCGACCTGCGCCCCATCGGCGGGCATACGGCGCTGTTTCGCGACCTGCAGGCCGAAACGCTGGCCATGGCGTCGAAGAATTCGATCTTCGTCGCGCACATGATCTCGAACTCGCTGAAACACCAGCCACCGCTGGGCCTGCTGCGCGGCTTCGCCACCATCCGCTCGGGCGAGCACAAGAACCATATCGACATGAAGCACAACGGTGTGGTGCCGGTGGCGGATCTGGCGCGTGTCTACGCGCTGTCCGGTCGCCTGACCGAGGTGAACACCCGCGCGCGCATCGAAGCGGCCGAGTCGGCAGGGGTCGTGTCGGTCTCGGGCGCGCGCGACCTGATCGAGGCCTATGACCTGATCGCCCGCCTGCGTCTGGAGAACCAGGCAGCGCTCGTCAAGTCCGGGCGCAAGCCCGACAACTTCCTTGCTCCATCCGATCTGAGCGATTTCGAACGCAGCCACCTGCGCGACGCCTTTGTCGTCGTGCGCACCATGCAATCCGCGTTGGGCCAGCGGGCCGGCGCGCTGGGCTGACAGGAGACAGCGCAATGGCCATCGAATTCATCGGGGCATTCGTTGCCGCTATCGGCATGGTCGGGGTCATGCTGTTCGTCAACCGCGTGCTGTTGCGCGGGTTTTTCGGGCGCTGGATCTATCCGGCGGCCGCGGGGGCGGGGCTTCTGGCCTTCACGCTCTGGGCGGAATACTCCTGGCCAGCGCGGGCGCTTGCCGTTCAGCCGGGGCTGCGTTTGGCCACGGCCAACGAGGTCTCGCTGGTCTATCGGCCCTGGACGCTGATCTGGCCGCAATCGACGCGCATTGTGGCGATCAGCAGCGTGACCACGTTGACCCATCCGGAACAGCCCGACCTGGTGCTGACGCAGGTGGTCCTTCTGTCGCGCTGGGAGGCGCTCAGGGCCTTTCCGATGGTCTTTGATTGCGCGCGCAACGCGGGGGCGGAACTGGCCCCGGGGGTCAGTCTGAATGCGGATGGCACGCTGGAGGGGGCGGGCTGGTCGATGTTGGAGGCCGACGACGCCGTGCTGCGCACGGCCTGCGCGGTTAGGGAGGAGGTGACACATGAACGGGGCGGTGGAGCGTAAGCGCATCCTCGTCGTCGAGGACGAAGACAATATCGCGGTGGCGCTGGATTATCTGATGACCCGCGAGGGTTACGCCCAGCAACGCATCGCCACCGGGGCCGGCGCGGTCGACCTGATCCGCCAGACGCGGCCGGATCTGGTGTTGCTGGATGTGATGCTGCCCGAGGTTTCGGGTTATGAAATCTGTCAGAACGTGCGTCTTGATCCCAGCCTGAACGGGGTCAAGATCCTGATGATGACCGCGCGCGGGTCCGCGATGGAACGGCGCAAGGGGCTGGCGATGGGCGCGGACGGTTTCATTTCGAAACCCTTCGAACTCAAGGCCTTGCGGGCCGAAGTCCGGCGCATTCTGGCCGGCGAGGTCGCCCCGGACGAGCCCACCTCGGGTGAGGCGGGCGCGGCCTGACATGATGGATCGTCTGGGCCTGCGCATCCGCATCCTGCTGTTCTTCGCCCTGCTTCTCGCCGGGGCCGTGGCGGCTATGGTCGCAGGCGGTTTCGTCGTGTTTCGCCGGGGCGGGGCCGAGGCCCTGTCGCCCGCCGTGGTGCAGGGAGGTCTGGTGGCCGGGTTCGCCATGGCGGCGCTGGTCGTCTGGGTCTGGTTCCTGTTCGACCAGAACGTCGCGCGCGCGATCGACGGCCTTTCCAGCGCCATTCGCGCCCGGGCCCATGCTGGAATCGAACATGATCTGGCCGCCGAGGCCAAGGCCGCGCGCTATCTGGGTGACCTCGCCCCGGCTGCCGAGGCGGTCACCCGCACACTGGTGCAGACCCGTTCGGCGCTGGCCGAATCCGTCGCGCGCGAAACGACGCGCCTGGCAGCGGAAAAGTCGCGTCTGGAAACCCTGCTCGCCGACGTCCCGGTTGCCGTGCTCTTGTGCACCGCAGAACACCAACTGGTGTTCTACAACGGTCAGGCGGTCGACATTCTGGGCGGCGGCACCGCTCCGGGGCTGGACCGCAACCTGCTGGATTATCTGCGCGAAGGGCCGATCCGCCATGCCTATGACCGGCTGGCCGGGCAGGGGGATGCCGACCAGGCGTCCGACCTCTTGTGCGCCACGGTCGCGGACGGACGGCTCTTGTCGGGGCGCATGCGGGTGCTCCGGCGCCGCGGCGATGCCACCGCGCCCGGCTATGTTCTGACCCTGCGCGACGTGACCGCCGACATTGCTGCCCACACCAGCCGCGATGCCCTGCTGATCGAGATTTTCGACCGCGTGCGCCGCCCGGCGGCGAACCTTCAGACCGTCATCGGTGTGCTGGCCGAACTGGAAGGGCAGGACGATGCCCCCGATCTCTCTGCCGCGATGATGGCCGAGGTCGAGGCTCTGACGCTGGCAATCACCGAACTGGGTGCGCGTTATGATGCGATCCAGTCCGACTGGCGCCCGCTGATCAACACCCGCTCGGCCGACCTGCTGGACGGGCTTTCGGCGCGGTTTCAGGCCGCCGGGCTGGGCCTGCAGACCGAAAGCCCCGAGTTGATCGTGCAGGTGGACGGTTTCGAGCTGGTCGCCTTCTGGACCTGGCTGGCAAGCAAGCTGGCCGAGGCCGGGATCGCCCGCGATTTTCGCATCGTCATCGAGGAAGAGGATGGCCCGGGAGCCCTGATGCGGCTGTGCGGGACCGGCGAGCCCCTTTCGGTCGGTCGACTCGATGCCTGGCTGACTGGCACGCTGGGGCGCGACACCGGCGAATTGACCGCCCGCGCCGTGCTTCAGGCCCATGGGGCCGAGGCCTGGCCTGAATCGCTCCCGGGTCGCAACGCTGTTGTCATGCCGATCCGCAACGCCCGCCGCGCCGGGCGCAAGCTGAAACCCATCGCGCGCAAGGTGGTCTATGATTTCGACCTTTTGTCAAAAGCGCGCAACGCCGCGGTGGCCGACACAAGGCTTGAAGACCTGACCTATGTCGTCTTCGATACCGAGACGACGGGACTTGCGCCGTCGTCGGACTCCATCGTTCAGATCGCCGCGGTGCGGCTGGTGAACGGGCGGCGAGTGGAAAACGAAGTCTTCGACACGCTGGTGGACCCCAAACGCCCGATCCCGCCGGGGTCGACCGATGTGCACGGGATCACCGATTCCATGGTGGTCGGCGCCCCCGATGTGGTCGAGGCCGGGCGCCAGTTCCACAAATTCGCCGAGGGCGCGGTGCTGGTCGCGCACAATGCCCCGTTTGACATGGAGTTCCTGCGTCGGCAGGAGGCGGCGATCGGCAAGACCTTTGATCACCCGATCCTGGACACGGTGCTGTTGTCGGCGGTGGTCTATGGCCAGCTCGAACAGCACTCGCTGGATGCGCTCACCGCCCGGCTGGGCATCACCATTCCTGCCGAAGCCCGGCACACCGCCATCGGCGACACGGTGGCGACAGCGGATGCGTTCCTCAAGCTGGTTCCCATGCTGCGCGCGCGCGGGTTTGAAACCTTTGGCCAGGTGCTGGCCGAAGTTCGAAAGCACGGCCGCCTGCTGAAGGACGCGAACGAGGGATGACGCATCGCGCCAGGGTGCGCCGCGCGGGCGCACCCCGCCGCGCTGCGCCCGTTATTCGGCGACGACGGCCAGCGGCGCCTTGTGCGCGGCGCGACGGTCCATGAAATCGAACACCAGCGGGCGGATGTTGTTGCGCCAGCTCGATCCGGCAAAGATGCCGTAATGGCCTGCGCCCGGCTCCAGGTGCTGGGCCTTCTGATCGTCGCGCAGCCCGGTCAGCAGGCCCAGCGCGGCCAGGCATTGGCCAGGGGCAGAAATATCATCCTTTGCCCCTTCGACGACCATCACCGACACATCGGTAATCGCGCCGATATCAACCTTGCGGCCATTCACCTCGAAGTCGTTGCGCGCGATTTCGCGCTCCTTGAAAATCCGTTCGACGGTCGAAAGGTAGAATTCCGCCGTCATGTCCATCACCGCCAGGTACTCGTCATAAAACCTGTTGTGCTGGTCGCGCTCGCTGTCCTCGCCGCGTGCGGCGGCGGTGATCTTGTCGGAGAAGGCCTGCGCATGGCGTTCCAGGTTCATGCTGATGAAGCCGGCCAATTGCAGCAGACCCGGATAGACCTGCCGCCCGACGCCCGCATATTTGAAGCCGACTCGCTGGATCGCCAGGTGTTCCAACTGCCCCATCGTGACCCGGCGGCCAAAATCGGTCACCTCGGTCGCTGCGGCGTCGGGGTCGACGGGGCCACCGATCAGGGTCAGGGTCAGGGGCTGGGCGCCGGGTTCCTCGGCCGCCAGCTTTGCGGTGGCGGCCAGCGCCAGCGGGACTGGCTGACACACCGCGATCACATGCGTGTCTGGCCCCAGATGCTTCATGAAATCAACGAGGTACTGGGTGTAATCCTCGATGTCGAACTTGCCCGCCGAAACCGGGATGTCGCGCGCATTATGCCAGTCGGTGATCCAGACCTCGGCATCGGGCAACAAGCTGGCTACGGTCGAGCGCAAGAGTGTCGCATAATGTCCCGACATCGGGGCGCACAGCAGGATGCGCCGCGATTTCTCCGGGCGGCCGTGTACCTTGAAGCGCACGAGATCGCCGAAATCCCCCTGAACCTCGACCTGGGTTTCCACCAGATGGTCGCGCCCGTCGCTGCCCACCACGGTGCGGATGCCCCAGGCAGGCTTGATGACCATGCGGGCAAAGCTGCGTTCGGTCACGCGGCCCCATGCGGACATGACCTTGAACATCGGATTGGGCACCATGCCCCAGATCGGATACGAGGCAAAGGCCCGCGTCGATGCACCCAACCATTCGTTGGTGTTGCGCATCGTTTCCATCAGGTCGTAGGTCATCATCTGTTTCATCAGAAACTCCAGTGCACCGCGCAAGGAAGCATCGATTCGGTGCTTCCCCCAATAGGGTTGCCCGTTTATGCTGCGCTGCAGGAGTTTAGGGGGGGAGAGTGGCCATGGCAACTTCTGAATATGACAATTCAGAGAAACTAGAGGCCTTCACCGCGAATCTGGCGCGGATCGAGGCCTTGACGCAACGCCTGATTGCTGCTTTTGCAAAAAAGACGCCGCAGCGCAGTGAACTGCAGTCGCCGGATGCCGCATTGTACCTGCGCGCGGCCGGGGCCTATTGGACCGAGATGCTGCAACACCCCTCGAAGATCATCGAGCAGCAGGTCGAATACTGGGGCAAGACGCTCAAGCATTTCGCCGAGGCGCAGGAGGCCCTGGCAAAGGGCCAGTTGCAGGCGCCCGAGGACCACACCCCGGACGACAAGCGGTTCACCAACCCATTGTGGAAGACGCATCCCTATTTCAACTACATCAAGCAGCAATACCTGATGTCCTCGGCCGCGATCGAGCAGGCGATTGCCGACCTCGACACGCTGGATGTGCGCGAAAAGAAGCGGCTGGAGTATTTCGGCAAACAGATCATCGACATGATGGCGCCGACGAATTTCCTTGGCACCAACCCCGACGCGCTGACCCGGGCGGTGGAAACCGAAGGGGAATCGCTGGTCAAGGGATTGGAGAACCTCGTGCGCGACATCGAGGCCAACAACGGCGAGTTGCTGGTCACGCTTTCGGACAAGGAAGCCTTCAAGGTTGGCGGCAACATCGGCACCGCCGAAGGCGCGGTGGTCTACCGCAACCGCATGTTCGAACTGATCCAGTACAAACCCCAGACCGCGCAGGTCCATGAAACCCCGCTGCTGATCTTTCCGCCATGGATCAACAAGTTCTACATCATGGACCTGAAGCCGCAGAACAGTCTGATCCGCTGGATTGTCGATCAGGGCTATACGCTGTTCGTGGTATCCTGGGTCAACCCCGATGCCAGCTATGCCGATGTCGGCATGGATACCTACATCCAGGAGGGCTATCTGGAGGCCATCGCCAAGGTCAAGGAACTGTGCGAAGTCAAGGCAATCAACGTGATCGGGTATTGCATCGCCGGGACCACCCTGTCGCTGACCCTGGCCCTGATGGACAAGCGCAAGGACAAGTCGATCAAGTCAGCGACCTTCTTCACCACCCTCACCGACTTTTCCGATCAGGGCGAAGTGGGCGTGTTCCTCGAGGACGACTTCGTCAACGGGATCGAGGCCGAGGCGCAGGCAAAGGGCTATCTGCATTCGTTCTTCATGACCAAGACCTTCAGCTATCTGCGTTCGAACGACTTGATCTATGGTCCGGCGATCCGCAGTTACATGCTGGGCGAGGCGCCGCCAGCCTTCGATCTGCTGTTCTGGAACGGCGACGGCACCAACCTGCCCGGACGCATGGTGGTCGAATACCTGCGCGGCCTGTGTCAGCGCGACGAACTGTGCCGGGACGGGTTCGAGATTCTGGGCGAAAAGCTGCACATTTCGGGGGTCAAGGTGCCGGTCTGCGCCATCGCCTGCGAGACCGACCACATTGCCGCCTGGCGCAGCAGTTTTCGCGGCGTGTCAAAGATGGGATCGACGAACAAGACCTTCATCCTGTCGGAATCGGGCCATATCGCCGGGATCGTCAACCCGCCGAACAAGAAGAAATACGGCCATTACACCTCGGATGCGCCGATCAACGGCGATCCGGAAGCCTGGAGATCAGAGGCCGACTACCATGAAGGATCGTGGTGGCCGCGCTGGGAGGAATGGCTGCGTGCCCGTTCGGGCAAGCTGATTCCCGCGCGTCCGCTGCCGGTCGAGGTGCTGGGCCCCGCTCCGGGAACCTATGTTCTCGCTAACCCCTCAGCGTGATCAAGGGGTTGCGATTTTCTTGCTGCAGTGCAGAATAAAGGCTTGATTTTCTGCACTGCAGCATGCATATTCTCCTCATCGCAAGGGGCCGGACAGACCGGACAAGCAAGGAGAATAGAGATGGCAAAGAACGATTTCACCAAAGTCATGCAGGACATGATGGGCGCTTTCCCGGTCGACACCAAGTCGATGCAGGACGCGTTCAAGACCCAGGCTGCGCTGGGCGAAAAGCTGAGCAAGGTCGCGCTGGAAGCCGCCGAGAAATCGGCCGAGCTGTCCAACAAGTGGACCAAGGCCGCTCTGGTGAAGATCGGTGAAGTCTCGACCGTCAAGGAAGAGCCCGCCGACTACGCGAAGGCCGTGACCGACTTCGCTTCGGCCTCGGCCGAGATGGCTGCCGAGCACATGGCTGCCTTTGCCGAGATCGCCAAGCGCGTTCAGATGGACACCGTCGAGCTGATGCTGGCCGCCGGCAAGGACATGTCGGCCGAAGCCACCGCCGCCGTGCAGAAGGTCACCGCCGACGTGACCGCCGCGGCGAAAAAAGCGACCGAAGAAGTGCAGGCCGTGGCCAAGAAAGCCGCCGCTGCCAAGTGATCGGGGAGGCCCCCGTCCTCCCTCGGGGGTGACCGACCCAGAGGCGGACCGCATCGCGGTCCGCCTTTTTCGTTTGGCGGCGCTGATTTGGCCGTATTTCCCGTTCTTTGGCACGCCAAAGGGCAAAAAATCCTGTTTCCCCGCAGGCGCGCGCGGTCTAGTCTTGCTGCAACGCAAAATCCGGGGAGCCCAGCCGTGTCCGAGTCCCAAAAGCCGCTGCTGATCAAGCGCTATGCCTCGCGCAGGCTCTACAACACCGAAAGCAGCGATTATGTCACGCTCGAGGATATTGCGGGCTTCATCCGGGCCGGGCGCGAGGTGCAGATCGTCGACCTGAAGACCGGCGACGACCTGACGCGGCAATACCTGCTGCAGATCATCGCCGAGCACGAAAGCCGGGGCGAGAACGTGTTGCCGCTGGAGGTGCTGACCGATCTGGTGCGCTCCTATACCGCGCAGGCGCAATCGGTGGTGCCGCAGTTTCTGGAAATGTCGTTCAACATGCTGCGCGAAGGGCCCGACAAACTGGCCGCGATCAATCCGATGATGGCGCAGATGGCCAAGATGCCCGGGTTCGAGGCGATGCGGCGCCAGCAGCAGGCGTTCATGGAATCGATGATGTCAGGCTGGAAGGCCATGCCCGGCATGCCCGCCCCCCGCGAGGATGCCGACGAAGAGCCCGAGGGCGAGGATCTGGCGGCAATCCGTCGCCAGTTGGCGGCGCTGGAGGCGAAGCTTTCGAAGATGGGCCGCTAAGGGCGGGGGCGGGGGCCTTCGGCGCCCTCTTTGCCTTCGGCCCCCAGCCGCGCCGAGGGCGCGCAATCCTCGGCTGGAACGCTTCACCTTAGCGTTCCCGAGACCCTTCGGATCCCCCAGGACAGGTTCCGCACAAAGACGCGGGATCAGCGGCGGCGGCGGCGCCCTTCGCCTCCGGCCGTGTTGTGATTGACTGCGGGCAGGGTGACGATCTGCCCCAGATGCGGGAAGGGATCGGTCGCATGGGGCAGGGCCGAGGCGTTGACGAAATGTTCCTGGAAACGCGGCTCGATGGCGGTTTCGACCTTGTGGATGCGTTTCACCTGCGACTCGATCTGCGCGCGCGCGGCGATGTTGCACAGCGCGATGCGTGCCCCGGTGCCTGCCGCATTGCCCGCGCTGGTCACATGGTCCAGCGGCGCGTCGGGGATCATGCCCAACACCATTGCGTGTTTCGCGCTGATATGCGCGCCAAAGGCCCCTGCCAGGATCACCCGGTCGACGGTTTCGACACCCATTTCGTCCATCAACAGCCGCGCACCCGCATAAAGCGCGGATTTCGCCAGCTGGATTGCCCGAATGTCGCCCTGCGTGACGGTGATGCGCGGGCCGTTCTGGGCGGTGCCGTCGTGGATCAGATAGGCATGCGTGCGCCCCTCGGGCTGGCAGCGGGGGGTCCCGGTCTGGTCCGGTCCGCCGATCAGCCCCTGCGCATCGACGATTCCCGCCATGCGCATCTCGGCCACGGCCTCGATGATGCCCGATCCGCAGATGCCGGTGACGCCGGTTTTCTCGGTCGCTTCGGCAAAGCCGGGGTCGGTGGACCACAGGTCGCAGCCGATCACCTTGAAGCGGGGCTCCTTGGTGACCGGGTCGATCTCCAGCCGTTCGATGGCTCCGGGGGCGGCGCGCTGGCCCGAGGAAATCTGCGCCCCCTCGAACGCCGGGCCGGTGGGCGAGGAACAGGCCAGCACCCGCGTCTTGTTGCCCAGAAGGATCTCGGCATTGGTGCCCACATCGACGATCAGCACCAGATCGTCCTGTTCCTGCGGTGCCTCGCTCAAGGCAACGGCGGCGGCATCAGCGCCGACATGCCCGGCGATGCAGGGAAGGGTATAAAGCCGCGCCTCGGGGTTCAGCGCGCTCAGCGCCACCTCGCGCGCGGCCAGTGACAGCGACGAGCCGGTTGCCAGCGCGAAGGGGGCCTGGCCCAGTTCGACCGGGTCGATGCCCAGGAACAGGTGGTGCATCACCGGATTGCAGACCACGACGGCCTCGAAGATCGCTGACGGATCAACCCCCGCCTCACCCGCGACCGATCGCGCCAGCGCGTCGATCGCGTCGCGCACAGCGGCGGTCATCTCGACATCGCCGCCGGGGTTCATCATCGCATAGGAAACGCGGCTCATCAGATCCTCGCCAAAGCGGATCTGCGGATTCATGATCCCGCCCGACGCCAGCACCTCGCCGGTGCGAAGGTCGCACAGATGCGCGGCAATGGTGGTCGACCCCAGATCGACGGCCAACCCCGCCAATGGCCCCTCATAAAACCCCGGGAACACGTCCAGAAGGCGCGTGCGCCCGCCCCGGTGGTCGCGATAGACGGCCGCCGTCACTGCCCATTGCCCTTTGCGCAGAACAGTCTGCAACTTGCGCAGCACCGATGTTCCGGCCTCGATTCCCTCGATCTGCCACTGGGTTTCCAGCGCCTCGGCCAGCCGCTCCAGATCGCCCGAGGGCTCGTGCATGTCAGGCTCGGCCACCTCGACGTAATAGAGCCGCGTTGCCGGATCCATCGCCACGGCGCGCGCGCTGGCCGCCTTGCGCACCACTTGCCGGTGAAGCTGGCTTTCGGGCGGCACGTCGATCACTACATCGCCCGCCACCTTGGCCTGACAGCCCAGCCGCCGCCCGTCGATCAACCCGCGCTTGTCCTTGTAGCGCTGTTCGACCGCGTTCCATGCGCTGAGCGCATCGGGCGCGACCGTGACCCCGTGTTTGGGGAATTCGCCAAAGCTGGGCGTGATCTGGCATTTCGAGCAGATGCCGCGACCGCCGCAGACCGAGTCGAGATCGACGCCCAATTGCCGCGCCGCCGTCAGTACCGGTGTACCGATCGCAAAGCGTCCGCGCTTGCCCGAAGGCGTGAAGATCACCAGCGCGTCGTCTGTCATTGCCCGAAGTCCCGTTGCTGCTCAGGGCAGCAACATAACCCGTGGCGCCGCCGGGAACAGGGGCCAAGCGACCCCGGGCCGGGCAAAAACGACCGCTATCCGGCGGGGCTCAGCCGGGCATCACCGGCTGAGCCAGCAGGCGCGCCTCGACAATCAGCGCGATCAGAACCTCGACATGCCGCGCCGGCCGCCAAGGGTTGCCGACCTCGTGCGGCGGACGGGTGCGCTGGTTGTTGTGCATGGCTTCCAGCTCGATCAACCGGCGCAGGGTGGCCAGCCCCGGAGCGGGCGTTGCGGGCAGGCGAAGGATGCGCCTCAGGTCGCTTTCGCGGTTGTAGTCCAACGTGCCGTGACGCGCGGTTCGCAGCAGCATCCGGGGACGATGGGTCGCGGCCAGTTCGGCCAGAGTGTTAACCAGTGATTCGCGGGGCAACAGACTCATGGGCGCTTCTCCGGTGGTGTGATCGGGAAATGGACAGTGCTCACCATTGCACAACCTAAGCGAGTGTTGCGCGGGGCCACTGCACCGTGCGCTTTCTTTAACGCTTGTTGGACTTTGACCCCCAATGTTGAAGAAACCTTGCGGGTTAATGAACCGGTAATGAAAACACGCAAAGGTTGAATTGTTGACGGTGTGTTAACCAGTCTATGAACGGTGCCGGGCCCGCCACGCCGGACCGGTTTCTGCAGCCGTGGCAAGGCAGGGGGGATACGATGACTGCCAATCTCTCGCCGATCGGCCGCTTGCCCGATTGGGTTCCGTCGGCCGTGCGGCTCTACCTGACCCATACGGAAGACGGACGTTCGCTGCGCGACATTGCGCGCGAGGAGGGTGTGCACGCCTCGACCGTCCTGCGCCAGGTGCGCCGGTTCGAGAACCGCCGCGATGATCCCCTCGTGGACGGCGCGCTGGGACGCTTGCGCCAGCCCGCCGCCCTGGGTGCGCCTGAGGAGGCGCAGGGTCCGCGTACCGAAAGCGAGGCGATACTCGACCGCGAGGCGCGCCGCATCCTGCCCCGTTTGGCCGAACCCGGGGCGATGCTGGTCGTTGCGCCCGAGATGGAGCGCGCCGTGGTGCTGCGCGATGGCCCGGGGGGTGCCACCCGACTGGCGGTGCTGGATCGCCAGATCGCTGAGGCCTTCGCCCTGCGGGACTGGATCCAGTGCGCCCAACCCGGGCGCGTCCTGCGCTATGAACTCAGCGCCGCCGGGCGCACCGCCCTGCGCCGTCTCGTGTCGGGACAGGGCGCGCAGGCGGTGGTGGCAAGGCGGTCCGACGAGGACGAGGACCGCGGAACGAGGCCGGTCACGGTGGAATCCCCCGTGACCGCTCTGGCGCGGCGCCGCGACAGGGATGGCAATCCATTCCTGACCCCGGACCTCGTCAATGCCGCCGAGCGCCTGCGCGAGGACTTCGAGGCCGCGCAGACCGGCAGCCGCGTGACCATGGACTGGGACCGCTTGCTGACCGGACCGGGGACGACGGCGGGCCCAGGCCGTGCCATGGGTGGCGCCACGGCTGCGCAGGCGCGGGTCATCGCCGCGTTAAGCGATCTGGGCCCCGGGCTGGCAGACATGGCGCTGCGCTGCTGCTGTTTCATGGAGGGTCTGGAAACCGCCGAGCGCAAACTGGGATGGTCCGCCCGGTCCGGCAAGATCGTGCTGCGCATCGCCCTGTTGCGCCTCGTGCGGCATTACGAAGGGCAGGGCGAGGCAGGAAAGATGATCGGCTGAGCCAGGTTGATCCGATAGATCAGACAATCGATCTATCTGTAGACAGATTGGATTACTGATAGCTTTCAGGAAAATTCATGGCTGTATTGGCGATAAATATCGGAAAAATCGCAATGGTTGTGCCTTGTTTCCTGAGTGCGTGAACGCGCGCAACAAAGAGGGGGGCGCGAGCGCCCCCCCTTGATCCTTCATGCCTTCAGCCGTTCAGCCCTGCGGCGCCAGTCGCGCCAATCCGGCGACTTTCTCTGCCGCCGCGCCCGAGGCGATGGCCGACCGCGCCAAGGTGACGCCGTGGGCCAGATCCTTCACCCGTCCCGCCACCATCAGCGCCGCCGCCGCGTTCAGCAGCACCGCATCGCGGTAGGCCGGGCGCCCCCCTCCCGCCAGCACTGCGCGCAATTCGCGCGCATTCTCGGCAGCTTCGCCGCCAAGGAGATCCTCGAACGGATGCCGCGCCAGCCCGGCGTCCTCAGGCGCGATCACGAATTCGCGGATCGCGCCGTCTTCCAGCGCCACCACCTGACTGGGCGCGGCGATCGACAATTCGTCGGTGCCATCGCCCCCATGCACCAGCCAGGCCCGTTCCGACCCCAGCGTGCGCAGCACCTCAGCCATCGGGCGCAACAGCGCGGCGGAAAACGCCCCGGTCAATTGCCGCGTTACCCCGGCCGGATTGGTCAGCGGCCCAAGGATGTTGAAGATCGTCCGCGTGCCCAGTTCGGCGCGCACCGGCCCGACATGGCGCATCGCCGGGTGGTGCATCGGCGCCATCATGAATCCGATGCCAACCTCGGCCAGCGCGCGCTCGACCGCCTCGGGGCCGACCATGACGTTGATCCCCAAAGCCCCCAGCGCATCCGCCGCGCCCGATTTCGACGACAGGTTGCGGTTGCCGTGCTTGGCCACCGGCACGCCCGCCCCTGCCACGACAAAGGCCGTCGCGGTCGAGATGTTCAGCGTGCCCTTGCCGTCACCCCCGGTGCCGACAATGTCCATCGCGCCCTCGGGGGCGCGTACCTTGACGCAACGCTGGCGCATCACATGCGCTGCCGCCGCGTATTCGTCGACGCTTTCGCCGCGTGTCCGCAGCGTCATCAGAAAGCCGCCCATCTGCGCCGGCGTCGCATCTCCGGCAAACAGGATGCCAAACGCTTCCTCGGCCTCGCTTCGCGACAATTTGCGTTCGACTGCCGCCGCGATCAGGGGTTTCAGCGCGCTCATGCCGCCACTCCCGCGCGATCGAGGAAATTCCTCAGCATCGCGTGCCCGTGTTCCGAGGCGATGCTTTCCGGGTGGAACTGCACGCCCTCGATCGGCAGATCGCGGTGGCTGAGGCCCATGATCGTGCCATCCTCCAGCCAGCCGGTGACCTCCAGACAGGACGGCAGGCTGGCACGCTCGACGATCAGCGAGTGATAGCGCGTCGCCTGCAGGGGCGAGGGCAGGCCCGCGAACACACCCCGTCCCGCGTGATGGATCGTCCCCATCTTGCCGTGCACGATCTCGGCCGCACGCACCACCTTGCCGCCAAAGGCCTGGCCGATGGTCTGGTGTCCCAGACAAACCCCCATCAGCGGCGTGCGGGTTTCCGCGGCGGCCGCAACCAGCGGCAGGCATATCCCTGCCTGATCAGGGTCGCAGGGTCCGGGGCTGAGAACGATGGCCGTTGGCCGCATCGCCATCGCCTGCTGTACATCCAGCGCATCGTTGCGACGCACCACCACTTTGGCGCCAAGTTCGCCGAAATAATGCACGAGGTTATAGGTGAAGCTGTCGTAATTGTCGATCAGGAGGAGCATGGCGGGTCCGAAGGCGGGGAACGGGGGCAGGGCGGGCGCTCCCTACATGCAACCGCCGATATGCGGGGGTCAAGCCTTCGCGGGGGTGCAACCGTCCGGCTACCCTTGTATAAGAGGGTGACGAGGGTTGGTGAGAGGGCAGAATGGGCGGTTTCATCAAAGGGATCGTGGTGGGGGTGGCAAGTTTTCTTGCGGGCTTTGCCGTTTTGTCGGTCCTTCTACCCGTGCCCCAGCCCGACCCGAGCCCGGCGCCCTTGACCCCGGTGGTCGAGACCCCTGACCCCGTCGCCCCGCCCGCGCCCGAGCCCCCCGCGGT
>CALEZJ010000589.1 GCA_937927885.1 uncultured Paracoccaceae bacterium
AGCTGCATCGGCATCGGCTTCCAGCGCGGCACCCACACCCGCTGGCAGCTGGTCACGAACGACGGGACTGGCGCGCCGACGCTCACCGACATGGGTGCGAGTTTCGCCATCGCCACGGGAGGCGTGCTGACCCTGTTCATCGCCGCCCCGCCGAACGGCAGCTCCGTCTGGGTGCGCGTCGTCGACGAAGTTTCGGGCGCGGTCTTCGAGCAGGAGATCACCGCCGATCTGCCCGCCGCGACCCAGTTCTTGTCGCCGAGGCTGTTCATGAACACCGGAGCAACGGCCGCCGCCGTCGCCTTCGACTGCGCCGGGGGCTATGTCGAGACGGACTTTTGATTTGTAGGCAGAGACTGCCGGTCCGATTCACGGCTGCAAAGAGCGGAATGGATTCGCTGCAAAAGATGATGGCAGGTGCTGGCGCGTCTGTGGTGCGCGCGCCCGATCGAGGCTGGCATTGGGGTCGAAAGGCGCCGAGGCGCCCGAGATCAGCGGATTGCGGACCTCGCATCTTGACAGACATGCTTCCGTCAATCATATATATGTAATTACTCACTCACTTATCAACGTCCATGCGAAAGCCAGCAGAGCGGCGCAAGGCCGAGATTGTCACCGTCGTTCTCGCTCTGGCCGACAGGATCGGGCCGGACCGGGTGACGACCGGGGCGGTGGCTACGGCAATCGGGGTGACGCAGGCGGCGTTGTTCCGGCATTTTCCCACCAAGGCCGCGCTGTGGCAGGCCGTTGCCGAACATGTCGCCGAAGGGCTGGCAGCGGCTTGGGAGGACGCCCTCAGCCGCGACGATGGGCCGATTGACCGGCTGCGCGCGCTGATCGCGGCGCAATTCGCACAGATCGCCGCGACCCCAGCGCTGCCGATGCTACTGTTCTCGCGCGAGCTGAACGTCACCAACGCGGAACTGCGCGCCACGTTTCATGGCTTGCTGACGGCCTTTCGCGGCTTGCTCGCGCGCGAGGTCGGCGCCGGGCAGGAAGCGGGCCTTCTGCGCGGCGACATCGAGACTGTGGATGCGGCGGTGCTGCTGACCTCGCTGGTGCAGGGGGTGGCGATCCGCTGGGCGCTGGGTGCGCGCGATTTCGACCTGCAGGGTGAGGGGTTGCGGCTGCTCGAGGTGCAATTGCGGCTTCTGGCCGCAGAAAGGGAATAGGCGATGCGGCGCGTCTGGCTTTTCGGATTGCTTGCGGCGCTGGCGATCGCGGCGGGCTTCCTGTTCCTGACCGAAAGGCCGCTGACGGTCACGGTCGCGCAGCCCGAAAGCGATGTGGCCCTGCGCATCTACGGGCTTGGGACGGTGGAGGCGCGCATCCTCAGCCGCGTGGGGTTCGAGGTCGGCGGGGCGTTGACGGCGTTTGCGGTCGATGCCGGCGACCGGGTGGCACCGGGTCAGGAAATGGCCAGCCTGCACGCCGCCGAACAGGAGGCGCGCGTGGCTCGCGCCCGCGCTGCGGTGGCGGCCAATGAGGCCAATCTCGCCAAGGCCGATGCCGCCGTCGTGCGCGCCCGCGCAGTCCTGGCGCAGCGCGAGGCGGCGAACCGCCGCCAGCAGGGGCTGGCGCAGCGCGATGTCACCTCGATCCAGCGCGCCGAGGAGGCGCAGCGCGACGAGGACGTGGCGCGCGCCGATCTGGCGGTAGCCGAGGCCGATGTCGCGGTGATCCGGGCGCAGGGCATGGATGCCGCGGCAGCCCTGCGGCAGGAGGAAACCCTGCTGGCCCATCACCGCCTGATCGCCCCCTATGACGCACTGGTCGTCGCCCGCCATGCCGAGGCGGGAACCGTGGTCAAGGCCGGCGATCCGGTCCTGACCCTGATCGACCCGGCCTCGATCTGGATCCAGGCCTATGTCGACGAGGAACGCGCCGGCCAGCTTTCTCTTGGCCAGCCCGGCACGATCCGCCTGCGCTCGCAGCCCGCGGCCGAGTTTCACGGCACCATTGGCCGCATCGGCATCGAAAGCGATCGCGTGAACGAGGAGCGCCGCGTCTGGCTGACCTGCTCCGATTGCCCGGCCGAGATGTTCCTGGGCGAACAGGCCGAGGTGCGCATTCTGACCGGCACCCGTGCCTCCGCGCTGATGGTGCCCGAACTGGCGATCACCGGCTTTGACGGGCATCGCGGCACGGTCTGGACGGTTGCGGACGGGCGCCTGACCCGCGCGGAACTGACCTTCGGTGCGCGCGATGACCGCGGTCGGGTCGAGGTCACGGCCGGCCTGCCCGAGGGGGCCGCGATCGTCGCCCGGGTGCCGAAGGGCGCGGCCGAGGGCCGGCGCGCACGCATCGCGGAGGCGCCATGAACCTCGCGCTCAAGGACATCCGCCACGGGCTGTTCCGTTTCCTCCTCACTTGCTTCGGGCTCGGGCTGCTGATGACCGTGGTTCTGGCGATGATCGGCATCTACAACGGGCTTGTCGCGGATGCGCTGGCGGTGGTGAAGGCGCCGGCGGCCGATGTCTGGGTGGTCGAGGCCGGCACCAAGGGCCCCTTCGCAGAAG
>CALEZJ010000590.1 GCA_937927885.1 uncultured Paracoccaceae bacterium
GGATCGGGGTCAGCCGCCTGCTGGGCGCCATCATCGAGGCCAGCCACGACGACAAGGGCATCATCTGGCCCGAGGGCGTGACCCCGTTCCACGCCGGGATCGTCAACCTCAAGCAGGGGGATGCCGCCGCCGACGCGGCCTGCGAAGGGCTGTATGCGGCGCTGGCAGCGAGGGGGCTGGAGGCGCTGTATGACGACCGCAACGAGCGCGCGGGGGCGAAATTCGCCACCATGGACCTGATCGGCCTGCCCTGGCGGGTGACGGTGGGGCCGCGCGGGCTGGAAAAGGGAGTGGTCGAACTGACCTGTCGCCGCACCGGCGAGAGCGAGGAACTGGCACCCGAGGCGGCGGTCGAACGTCTGGTGCAGATCTACGCGCCGCATCGCTGAGCCTGGGGCCGAGCGGGTTTGGGGGGGCTCTTGCCCCCCGGGGCCTGCGGCCTCATGCCCAAGGATATTCAGGGCACAACCAGGAGGGGCGTCGGGGCAGGGCGGAGGTTGCCTCAGCGCAGGCCGAATTCGGCAAGGGCTTCGGCCAGGCCCGGGGGGAGGATGTCGTCGCCGCGTCGCCGTTCGGGCATGTCGCGCGGCGCCTCGTCGGGCGGCAGGTAGCGCCAGCCCTGAAAGGGGCGGCGCGGCGCGGGTTCGGTGCGCACCAGGACCGGGTCAAGGACCAGGGCGCAGCGCAGGACCCCGTCCTCGCCGGTGACCGGATCGAGGCGCAAGAGGCGCTGGCGGCACAGGATCTGGCCCTTGATGACCCAATAGATGGATCCGCCGTCCAGAACTTCGGATTCGCGCCTTGGCCACATGCGGGTGACGTGGCGCGGCAAGCCGCCGGGCCAGTGCGGCGCGTTCTGCGCCTGCCAGTCGGCGAGGTCCTCGACCGAGTCGGTGCCGACGCTGAGTTTCAGGATATGCAGGGTCATGGCGGCATATGGGCCGGTCCGAGTTGCCTTTGCAAGGGCTGGCGCCGCACATTCGGCCGGTGCAGGATCGGCGCCATGAGAACGATACGCAATCCTGTCAGGGGCGCGGGGCACAGGTGCCGCAGCGCCGTGGTTGCCGCGGCGCTGGGCCTTTGCCTGTCGGCCTGCGCGGGCGGACCGGTCCCCGCGCCGCTTGCCAGCGGGTTGGCGATGCTGGTCGGGGCGGGAACCGCCCTGCACCTGTGGTCGGACGAGGGCGTGCCGCCCACGGTGCCGCTGTCGCCCGAGGCGTTTCAGCCGGGACAGGTGACCTGGCTGGGACATTCCGGGTTTCTGGTGCGGCTGGGCGGGCAATCGATCCTGGTCGATCCGGTGCTGGAACCCGGCGACGACGGATTGCCCTGGATCATCCGTCAGGTCGAGAGGGTCGGCCAGCCTGCCGACCTGTCGGGGCTGGACCGGCTGGATGCGGTGCTGGTGACGCATGACCATTCCGACCATCAGCATGACCCGACCCTGCGCGTCCTTGCCGCCCGGTTTCCACAGGCGCTACTGGTCTATCCCGCCGGGGCTCGGCCCAGTGCCGCGGGCTTTGCGCGGCGGCAGGCGATCGCCGAGGGGGCGCGCCTCGGCCTGGGATCGCTGAGGATCGAGACCATTCCGGTGCAGCATCTGGGGCGCATGCAACCCGGGCAGCGGCCCGTCGCCTTTGCGCCGGCGCTGGGCTATGCGCTGATCGCGCCCGAGGGGCGCGTGATCGCGCTGGGCGACACGGCGCGCGATGGGCGGTTTGTCGATGTCGGGCGGCGGCTGGGGCCTTTCGATCTGGCGCTGGTGCCGATCGGCGGGGGCGATCCGGCGGTGGCTGTGGGGCATCTGCATGCCTCGCCCGAGGATGCGGTGCAGATCGCGCTGGACCTTCGCGCCCGGCGCGCTGTGCCGCATCACTGGGGTGCCTTCCTGTTCACGCCCCGATCCCCGGGCGAGACGCTGGCGCGGTTCCGTGCGGCTGCCGAGGGGCGGCTGCCGGTCGAACTGCCGCCGGTCGGGGGCAGTGTGCCGATCCGCCGAGCGCGTTGACCGGGGCCGTGGTCCGGACTATCTGTTGGGTTCCTCAGCCCAGCAGGATACACCATGAGCCGTTTCGCCGCCCCCATCGCCGCGCAGATCTGGGACATGAAATACCGGCTGAAGGATGCAGGCGGGCGGCCACTGGATGTGACGGTCGAGGATTCGTGGCGTCGGGTGGCGCGCGATCTGGCCAGTGTCGAGGCCGATCCCGCCGCCTGGGAAGGGGCGTTCCATGACGCGCTGGCCGATTTCCGCTTTCTGCCGGCGGGGCGGATTCTGGCCGGGGCGGGGACCGGGCGCTCGGTCACGCTGTTCAACTGCTTTGTCATGGGCACCATCCCGGATTCCATGGGCGGCATCTTCGAGATGCTGAAGGAGGCCGCGCTGACCATGCAGCAGGGCGGCGGGATCGGCTATGATTTCAGCACCATACGGCCAAAGGGCGCGCCGGTGTCCGGGGTGGCGGCGGATGCCAGTGGCCCCTTGTCCTTCATGGATGTCTGGGACGCGATGTGCCGCACGATCATGTCGGCGGGCAGTCGGCGGGGCGCCATGATGGCGACGATGCGCTGCGATCACCCGGATATCGAGGCCTTCATCGCCGCCAAGCAGGATTCGGCGCGCCTGCGGATGTTCAACCTCAGCGTGCTGGTGACCGATCCGTTCATGGCGGCGGTCAAGGCCGATGGACCCTGGGATCTGGTGTTCGGCGGGCGGGTCTACCGCACCCTTCAGGCCCGCGACCTGTGGAACCGGATCATGCGCGCCACCTATGACTATGCCGAGCCGGGGGTCATCTTCATCGACCGCATCAACGCGGCCAACAACCTGAGCTACTGCGAGACGATCGCGGCCACCAACCCCTGCGGCGAGCAGCCGCTGCCGCCTTACGGGGCCTGCCTTCTGGGGTCGATCAACCTCGCGCGGCTGGTGCGCCAGCCCTTTGCGGCGGATGCGGGGATCGACGGGGCTGAACTGGACTCGCTCGTGCGCACGGCGGTGCGGATGATGGACAACGTGGTGGACGCGTCGAAATTCCCGCTGCCGCAGCAGGCCGAGGAGGCACGGCTGAAGCGCCGGATCGGTCTGGGGGTCACCGGTCTGGCCGATGCGCTGTTGATGATGGGCCTGCGCTATGGCTCGGACGGCGCGGTGGCGCAGACCCGCGACTGGATGCGGGCGATTGCGCGGGCGGCCTATCTGGCCTCGGTCGATCTGGCGCGCGAAAAGGGCGCCTTCCCGCTGTTCGATGCGCAGAAATTCCTGGCCTCGGGGACGATGCGGGCGATGGACGCGGATGTGCGGGACGCCATCGCCACGCATGGCATCCGCAATGCGCTGCTGACCTCGATCGCGCCGACCGGCACCATCAGCCTTTATGCCGGGAATGTCAGTTCGGGGATCGAGCCGGTGTTCGCCTATGCCTACAGCCGCAAGGTGCTGCAACCTGACGGGTCGCGCAGCGAGGAGGAGGTGGTCGATTACGCCGTGCAGATGTGGCGCGACCTGAAGGGCGACGCGCCCTTGCCCGACTACTTCGTCAGTGCCCAGACGCTGGCGCCGATGGACCATGTGCGCATGCAGGCGGCGGCGCAGGACTGGGTGGATTCGTCGATTTCGAAAACCATCAACTGCCCGGAAGACATCAGCTTTGACGCGTTCAAGGAAGTCTACATGGCCGCCTGGGATCTGGGCTGCAAGGGCTGCACGACCTACCGGCCCAATGCGGTGACGGGCTCGGTGCTGAGTGTCAGCGAGAGTGTGGAGCCCGAAGCTGACCTCCGCGAGAAGTTGGTCTCGTTGATGGAGTCAAGAGGCATCAAAGCGGCAACGCTCTCGAAGCAAGCAGGGCTCAATCGCCGGGCAGTGACAGATATACTCGAAGGGCGATCTGCAAGCCCACGGGTCGATACACTCGCGGCAATCGCCAAAGCACTCGGCGTTCCCGTTTCCACATTCTTTCCTTCGGGTTCTTCTAACACGCTCTTGGAGACGCTGGAGGATCGTGACGAGCGCGAAGCAATGTCACTTTCCGAACCGCTGGACCGGCCCGAGGCGCTGGAGGGCCAGACCTACAAGCTGAAATGGCCGGTCAGCGAGCACGCGATCTATATCACGGTGAATGACATCGTGGTCGGCGGGCGGCGGCGGCCGTTCGAGGTGTTCATCAATTCGAAGAACATGGAGCATTACGCCTGGACCGTGGCGCTGACGCGGATGATTTCGGCGGTGTTCCGGCGCGGCGGGGATGTGAGTTTCGTCGTCGAGGAGTTGAAGGCCGTCTTTGACCCGCGCGGCGGGGCCTGGATGGGCGGGCGCTATATTCCCTCGATCCTGGCGGCCATCGGCGATGTGATCGAGGAACATCTGGTCGCCATCGGGTTCATCGAGGGGCAGGGCAAGGGCCTGAAATCCGACCCCAAGGCGGCGGTGACCGGCGCGCGCCCGGCGGCCTGCCCCGCGTGCGGCGCCTACGAGATGGTGATGATCGAAGGCTGCATGACCTGCCGCGCCTGCGGGCATTCGAAATGCGGGTGAGCGGGGCGCGCGAAAGCGCAGATCACAGGCCCAGATAGCGCTTTTCGATCTCGGGCGTGATCTGATCGGGCGTGCCGCTCCAGACCGAGCGGCCGCGTTCCAGGATGACGCAGCCATCGGCGATGGGTTTCAATTCGCTCAGCGTCTTGTCGACGATCAGGATCGACTGGCCTTGCGACTTCAGCCGGGCAATCGCGGCCCAGATTTCCTTGCGGATCACCGGGGCCAGCCCCTCGGTCGCCTCGTCGAGCACCAGAAGCCGGGGGTTCGTCATCAGGGCGCGGCCGATGGCCAGCATCTGCTGCTCGCCGCCCGAGAGCGTGCTGGCCTGCTGGCCGGAGCGTTCGGCCAGCCGGGGGAAGAAGTCGCGCACGCGTTCCAGCGTCCATTCGCCGGGGCGGGCGGCGGCGATCAGGTTTTCCGTGACGGTCAGCGTGGCAAAGCAGCGCCGCCCCTCGGGCACCAGACCGATGCCCAGCCGCGCGGCCTTGTAGGCGGGCAGGGCGGTGATGTCGCGCCCGTCAAAGCGTACGGCCCCCTTGTAGGGCGGGTGCAGGCGGCACAGGGTGCGGATGGTCGTCGTCTTGCCCATGCCGTTGCGCCCCATCAGCGCCAGCGCCTGCCCGGGCCGGATTGCCAGATCGACCCCGTAAAGCGCCTGCGACGCGCCATAGAACACCTCGATCCCGCTGAGTTCGGCGAGCGGCGTCATGCGGTTTCCTCGCCCAGATAGGCCTCGCGCACGCGCGGGTCGTTGCGGATTTCGGCGACGCTGCCCGAGGCGATGACCCGCCCGTAGACCAGCACGGAAATGCGGTCGGCCAGCGCGAAAACGGCGTCCATGTCGTGTTCCACCAGCAGGATTGGCGCCTGCGTTTTCAGGTCGCGCAGGAAGTCGACCAGTTTGCCCACGCCTTCGGTGCCCATCCCGGCCATGGGTTCATCGAGCAGGAAACAGGCG
>CALEZJ010000591.1 GCA_937927885.1 uncultured Paracoccaceae bacterium
ACCTTGTCCGGGGAGGGTGCGTGAAAACGACAGGGCCCCTTGCGGGGCCCTTGTGTTTTGTGCGCCCGCGCGCTCAGGCGGTTGGCAGCAACGCCCGATAGAGGTGCCAGGTCGCGTGGCCGAACACCGGCAGCACGATGAAGAGGCCAAGGAACAGCGGCAACATGCCCAGAAACAGGCTGCCCGCGATCAAGGCCGCCCAGAGCGCCATCACCCCGGGATTGGCCGCCACGCAGCCAAAGCTGGCGATCATCGCCGAGATGAAATCCACCTCGCGGTCCAGCACCAGCGGCAGGCTGACCACGGTCAGCGCATAGAACATCGCCGCCATCACCCCGCCGATCGCCCCGCCGACCGCCAGCATGGTCAGCCCGTTGGCGCTGAGAAGCATCGACCAGGTGGATCCGGTGATCGGTTGCAGGCCGAAGAACAGCGCAAAGATCGTATGCGCCAGAAACACCCAGAACATGAAGACAAGCAGGATGAACATCGCCATCGAGGGCACCTGCCGGTCCTTTTGCGCAAAGACCACTCCGGCCACGGCGCGCAGGCCCAGCGGCTGGCCGGACTCGAGCCGCCGCGAGACCTCGTAAAGGCCGGTGGCGGCAAAGGGGGCGAGGATGGGAAAGCCGACGGCGATGGGGATGAACCAGTATTCCGCCGCCGAGGCGGAAAAGATCGCATACATGATCATCCCGCCCAGCACATAGACGGCGCTGAACAGCACGCCGTAAAGCGGCGCGCGGGTGAAGTCGCGCCATCCGGCCAGCAGGACGGTGCGCAGCACCTCGGCCGTGATGCGGGTCGGCTCGGGGATGGCCGAGGGTGGGGCGTGGGTGGTTTCGGACATGAGAGCCTCTGTGTTGCGTTCGCGCGCAGCCTGACAAGGCTAACATACCCGTCAGATGGATCAATTCCCCCTGCCACCAAGTCGCTTGCAAAGTCGTGGCGCCGTGGCAGGCTGGCGGGCAGGAGGTGCCCCATGGATCCCGTCACCATGACCTATTATGCGACCGTCTGCGCCGCGCTCAGCCTGGGCGCGGGGCGCCTGCACAGCGCGCTGTTGCGCATCCTGTCCGGTGTTGTCGTCGGCCTGATCGCCGCCGCGATGCTGCCATCGGTGCGTGGAGTGCTGGGGTTGTGACCCCGGCGCCCCGAAGGCTGCGCGCCGCGAAAGAGTTTTGAACCCTTTTGCGGGCTGGTCCGTCTTACCGGTATGAACGCGCCCTCGCGCGGCCCCTCAGACCGGAGAGACCCCCATGGCCCGCCCCCTGACCGAGCGCCCCGTCTTCGACCTCTTCGACGACATCATGGCGATTGCCCGTATCGAAGCTGCCATCACCAGTGCCGACCGCCGCAAGGTCCCGGTCGTGCGCGATTTCACCCGGCTGGCGCGGTTCATGCCGGACTACAAGCTGTGAGAGCGTAATAGCCGCGCGGAGCGGGCGAAAGGATCAGTCGCCCTGCATGTCGGCGCGGCTTTTGCCATGGGCGTTCTGCGCCAGCGTCGCCGCCATGAAGCCGTCCAGATCGCCGTCCAGCACGCCCTGGGTATCCGAGGTTTCATGCCCGGTGCGCAGGTCCTTGACCATCTGGTAGGGTTGCAGGACATAGCTGCGGATCTGGTTGCCCCAGCCTGCATCGCCCTTGTTTTCATGCTGCGCGTTGATCGCGGCGTTGCGCTTGTCCAGTTCCATCTGGTAGAGCCGCGCCTTCAGCGCGTTCATCGCCGCCTCGCGGTTCTGGTGCTGGGATTTCATCGACGAGGTCACGACGATCCCGGTCGGCAGGTGGGTGATGCGCACCGCCGAATCGGTGGTGTTGACGTGCTGCCCGCCCGCGCCCGACGAGCGATAGGTGTCGATGCGGATTTCGTTGTCGGGCACGGTTATCTCGAGACGTGCATCGACCACTGGATAGACCCAGACCGAGGAAAACGACGTGTGCCGCCGCGCCGCGCTGTCATAGGGCGAGATGCGCACCAGACGGTGCACGCCCGATTCCGATTTCAGCCAGCCATAGGCGTTGTGGCCGCTGATCTTGTAGGCCGCCGACTTGATCCCGGCCTCTTCGCCCGGGCTTTCGGATTGCAGTTCGACCTTGTAGCCCTTTTTTTCCGCCCAGCGCACATACATGCGCGCCAGCATGTTGGCCCAGTCGCAGCTTTCGGTGCCACCCGCACCGGCGTTGATTTCGAGGAAGGTGTCGTTGCCGTCCGCCTCGCCGTCCAGAAGCGCCTCCAGTTCCTTGGCGGCGGCCTTTTCGCCCAGAGCCTTCAGCGCGGCCTCGGCCTCGGCCACGATGGCCTTGTCGCCCTCCATCTCGCCCAGTTCGATCAGTTCGACATTGTCGTTCAGATCGCGGCTGATGCTGTCGAAGGTGCCCAGCGCGTCGATCAACTGCTGACGCTCGCGCATCAGGGATTGCGCGCGTTCGGGATCGTTCCACAGGTTCGGATCCTCGATCATCGCGTCGAATTCTTCCAGCCGGTGACGCGCCGTTTCATGGTTCATGCGCTGCGCCAGCAGGTCCAGCGTGCGGCGGATCGCCTCGATCGTGCTCTGGGTTTCTGCGCGCATGGGATCACCTGTGGCCAAAGGGCAGGGGGCCGCAGGGGCCCCCTTTGCATCGCGGTCTGATAGCGCGGGCCGAAGGGTCAGGCAAGGGCGCGCACGGCCTCCAGCACCTCTTCGGCGTGGCCGTTGACGCTGACCTTGGGCCAGATGCGCGCGATGCGCCCCTGGGCGTCGATCAGGAAGGTGGCGCGGGTGATCCCCATGTAGGTCTTGCCGTACATGCTCTTTTCCGCCCAGACGCCGTAGCGTTCGCAGATGTCGCTGGCCTCGTCCGATACCAGCGTGACCGCCAGCGCGTGTTTCAGCGCGAACTTGCCGTGTTTCGTGGCGCTGTCCTTGCTGACGCCGATGACGCGCGCCCCGGCGGCGGCAAAGTCGGCGGCGAGGCTGGTGAAATCCTTGGCCTCTTGCGTGCAGCCGGGGGTGTCGTCCTTGGGGTAGAAATAGAGCACCACCGGCGCGCCGCGGAGCGCGGAGAGGGTCAGCGGGCCGTCCGGGGTGGGGGCGGTGAAATCGGGGGCAAGATCGCCTTGCTGCATGGGGGAACCTCCTGGTCTGGCCCCTTGGTTGTAGTTCGCGGGGCGCGGCGATAAAGGGGGGTCGCGCATATTCCGGGGGTTCTGGCGGTGAAACTGAGCGATTTCGACTTCGATCTGCCCGAGGATCTGATCGCCACCCGCCCGGTCAGCCCGCGCCCCGCCGCGCGGCTGTTGCAGGTCGAAGGCGGGGTGATGACGGATCGCCATGTGCGCGACCTGCCCGACATCTTGCGCCCGGGCGACCGGCTGGTGCTGAACAACACCCGCGTGATCCCGGCGCGGCTGTTCGGCGAGCGGTTGCGCGACACGCGCGACGGGTCCGGCCGGGCGCGCATCGAGGTCACGCTGATGAACCCCACGCCCGAGGGGCATTGGCGCGTGATGGCGCGCCCGCTGCGCAAGCTGGCGGCGAGGGACAGGGTGGTCTTTGGCCCGCTGGGCGCGACCGTGGTCGGGCGGGACGACGACAGCGCGGTGCTGGCGTTTGACCTGACGGGCCCTGCGTTCGACGCGGCGCTGGACGCCGTGGGCCGCATGCCGTTGCCGCCCTATATCGAAAGCCGCCGCCCCGCCGATGCGCGCGACCATCTCGATTACCAGACCGTCTTTGCCCGCCACCCGGGCGCCGTTGCCGCGCCGACCGCCAGCCTGCATTTCGACGCGGGCCTGCTGGAGGCGCTGCGCGCGCGCGGGGTCGCCTTCAGCGAGGTCACGCTGCATGTCGGCGCGGGCACGTTCCTGCCGGTCAAGGTCGAGGACGTCACCACCCACCGCATGCATGCCGAATGGGGGCAGGTCAGCGCCGCCGCCGCCGCCGAGATCAACGCGACGCGGGCGGCGGGCGGGCGGGTGATCGCCGCGGGCACGACGGCGCTGAGGCTGATCGAGACGGCGGCGCGGTCGGGGCGCGTGGAACCCTGGACCGGCGAGACCGACATCTTCATCTATCCCGGTTTCGCCTTTCACGCGGTCGACGGGTTGATGACGAATTTCCACCTGCCGAAATCGACGCTGCTGATGCTGGTCTCGGCGCTGATCGGCGCCGAACGGGTGCGCGCCGCCTATGCCCATGCGATCGCGGCCCGCTACCGGTTCTTTTCCTACGGCGATTCCTCGCTGCTGATCCCGTGATCGCGGCGAAGCCCGGGGTCGGGGGGCGCTGCCCCCCGGTCGCCTTTTGGGCGACTCCCCCGGGATGGTTGAAATTCAAAGAGGGGGCGTGAGCGCCTCTTTGCTAGCGTGCCGCCAGATAGCGCCCGATGAAGGCATTGGCATAGCCGACCGCGCTTTGCTGGTAGGCCTCGTAGCTTTCGAGCACCCGTGCCGCATCGGCGCTGGTGGCGCGCTGCTCCTCGCGCACCTCGTCCCAGGCGGTTTTCATCGCCGCCACCACATCGTCGGGGAAGGCGAGGAACTCGACCCCGGCCTCGGCCAGTTGGGCCATGGCGGTGACGTTGAAATAGTCGAACTGGCCCAGCGTTTCGGTGGCGGCCTGCAGGGCGGCGGCCTCGACGATGGCCTTGAGGTCATCGGCCAGCCCGGCCCAGACCTCGGTGTTGACCACGACCTGCAGCGCGGCGCCGGGTTCGGCATAGGCGGGCGTGTAGCACAGGTTGGTGATGCGTTGCAGGCCAAAGGCCTGATCGAGCAGCGGCCCGACCCATTCGGCGGCATCGAGCGCGCCCGATTGCATCGCCTGGAAGATCTCGGTCGCGGGCATCAGCACCGCATTCACGCCGAGTTTGCGCATCATCTCGCCGCCGAGACCGGCGATGCGCATGTTCAGCCCCTGCAGATCGGCCAGCGAGTCGATGCGCGACTTGAACCAGCCGCCGGCCTGGGTGCCGGAATTGCCGGCGTAGAAGGGTTTCAGGTTGCGCTCGGCATAGATGTCGTCCCAGATCGCCTGCCCGCCGCCCCATTTCAGCCAGGCGTAGTGTTCGGTCGCGGTCAGGCCAAAGGGCACGCCGGTGAACCAATGCGCGGCGGCGGTTTTCGAGGCGGCGTAATAGGGCGTGCCGTGGCCCAGATGCGCATTGCCCGCCTGCACGGCGTCCTCGACGGCAAAGGGCGGCACCAGTTCGCCCGCGCCGTAGACGGTGATGACGATGCGCCCGGCCGACAGGGTTTCGACCAGTTCGGCAAAGCGCGTGGCCGAGGTGCCGACACCCGGCGCGGGTTTCGGGAAGGACGAGGGCATCGTCCATTCGATCCGGCTTTGCGCCAGCGCGGGTGTCGCCAGCGGCAGGGCGGCGGCCACTCCGGCGCCCGAGGTCAGGAAGGTTCTGCGTTTCATCGTCTTTCCTCCGTCAGTTGAACATGCGTTGCGGCAGCCAGGTGGCCAGGGCCGGAAAGCCCATCACCAGCGCCAGCGCCAGAATCTGGATCGCCACATAGGGCGCCACGCCGCGGTAGATGTCGAGCGTGGTGATCCCTGCGGGCGCGACCGAGCGAAAATAGAACAGCGCAAAGCCGAAGGGCGGGGTGAGGAACGAGGTTTGCAGGTTCATCGCCATGAGGACGGCAAACCACACCGGCGAGAGGACGCCCGCCAGCCCCACCGGGCCCAGCAGCGGAACGACGCTATAGATGATCTCGACCGCCTCCAGGATGAAGCCGAGCAGGAACACCAGCAGCA
>CALEZJ010000592.1 GCA_937927885.1 uncultured Paracoccaceae bacterium
TCACCGGCACCTCGACCGCATCGGCGATGGCGCGGGTCAGGGGCAGGTTGTAGCCGCCCTTGGTGCCGTCGCGGTCCATCGAGGTCAGCAGGATCTCGCCCGCGCCCCTGGCCGCCACCTTGCGCGCGAAGTCCACGGCGTCGATGCCGGTCGGTCGGCGCCCGCCATGGGTGAAGATTTCCCACCGGCCGGGTGCCACCGTCTTGGCGTCGATCGCCACCACGATGCACTGGCTGCCAAAGCGGTCCGCGGCCTCGGCCACCACATCGGGATTGGCCACCGCCGCCGAATTGAAGCTGACCTTGTCGGCCCCGGCCAGCAGGAGGGCGCGCACATCGTGATGGCTGCGCACGCCGCCGCCCACGGTCAACGGCATGAAGCATTGCTCCGCCGTGCGGGTCACGAGGTCGAACATGGTGCCGCGGTTTTCATGGGTGGCGTGGATGTCGAGGAAACAGAGTTCGTCCGCCCCCGCCGCGTCATAGGCACGCGCGGCCTCGACCGGGTCGCCCGCGTCGATCAGGTTGACGAAGTTGACGCCCTTGACCACGCGGCCGTCGGCCACGTCGAGGCAGGGGATGATGCGGGTCTTCAGCATGGCGCGGGCTCCTTGCCCTTTCCCTAGCGCCTTGAGCGGCGGGGGGAAAGCCCGTTCGCACCCGGGATCAGCGGCGCAGCCAGACAACCAGCGACCACAGCGCGAGCACCGGCACGAGGGCGGCGCCGATCAGTGCCAGCGGCAGGGTGACGATGCCCAGATAGCCGATCGGGCCGAAGGCAGGGCTGACATGGCTGCCGATCATGGCGATCGCCACCGGGGCGATGCCGACGAACATCAGCGTGATGGCGATGGCCCAGGCGATCTTGACGGAGGTGGGCATGGTCACTCCTGCGCGGTTGGGCACGAGAGAACCCGCGCGGCGCGGCGCTGTCAACCCGGGGTAGGGGCGCGCGGTTTGGTCAGCCGCGCGGTCAGTCGCGCGGTCAGTCGCGCGCGCGGCGCACGCGGTCAGTCGCGCGCGCGGCGCAGCAGGGCGAGGATCGCCAGCGCGATGCCGAGGAGGATCCCGGCCAGAGCCAGCGGCGCGGTCAGCACGAAGAACCGGCCCCCGTCGCCCAGCACCCGCAGCACGCCGCCCAGATCGACCCCGGCGACGAGGCAGCTTTGGGCAAGACGGTCCGGCAGCGGGCAACCGCCCAGCACCGCCAGCGCCGATCTGGCCGCCAGCCCCAGCATCGGCGCCATGCCGATCAGGATCAGGACCGCCGAGACCCATCCGATTCGCCGCATTGGCAGGCTCCTGCGATTCGCGCGCGGGGTTGGGTCGCGCGCCCGATCTGGTCGCACACACTCTGGCCAGCCGGGCGATCACGGCAAAGCCACGGCTGCGTGAGGGGCGGTTTACAGGCGGGTCCTTGCCGCCTAGAACCGCGCCATGCGTATCGCCCTTTCCCACCCGCTGATTGTCCCCGCGCTTGCCC
>CALEZJ010000593.1 GCA_937927885.1 uncultured Paracoccaceae bacterium
CATGCTGTCAAAGGCGCAGACCGCGGCGCGCACGGCCTCGGGCTGGCCGTGCAGCTTCAGCGTGACCTCGGTGATCAGCCCCAGCGTGCCCTCCGCGCCCACGAAGAGCGCCGTCAGATCATACCCGGTCGAGGATTTCGGCGCCCGCGTGCCGGTGCGGATGATGCGGCCATCCGCCAGAACCACCTCCAGCGCCAGCACATTCTGCCGCATCGTGCCATAGCGCACCGCCGTGGTGCCCGAGGCGCGGGTCGAGGTCATGCCGCCGATCGAGGCATTCGCCCCCGGATCGACCGGAAAGAACAGGCCGGTCGAGCGCAATTCGGTGTTCAGCGCCTCGCGCGTGACGCCGGGCTGCACACGCACCAGCATGTCGCCGGGCAGGATGTCCAGCACCCGGTTCATCCGGCTGAAATCGACCGTCACCCCGCCGCGCGGCGCCAGAGCGTGCCCTTCCAGCGAGGTGCCCGCCCCCCAGCCGATCACCGGCAACCCGTGGCGCGCGCAGATGCGCACCAGGGCCGCGACCTCGGCGGTGGTTTCGGGATAGGCCACCGCATCGGGCGGCATTTCCGGAAAGGCGCTTTCCGAGCGCCCGTGCAGGTCGCGGTCGGATTGCGAGCGGTTCAGCCTGTCGCCCAGAAGGGCGGCAAGTTCCCCCAGCGCGGCGGTTCTGGACTGCATGCGATCCTCCTCGGGGCGCGGGCGCTATCCGCCCGGATTGCCACGAGGATCGGACAAATCACGCGCAAGGACAAGAGCCCGGGCAGGCGGGCAGACCCCTTCTGCTCGCCCGCGCCAAGGGGTCAGACCCATTTCGCCAGCGGCGGCAGGCTCATCAGCACGGCATTGGCGTCATGGCCGGTTTCCAGACCGAATTTGGTGCCCCGGTCATAAACCAGGTTGTATTCGGCATAGAGCCCCCGGTGGATCAGTTGCGCGTCCTTGTCGGCCTCGGACCAGGGCTGCCCGCGCCGCGCCTGCCAGAGCGGCGTCACGGCGGGCAGAAAGGCGGCGCCCACGGCGCGGGTAAAGGCGAAATCAGCCTCCCAGTCGCCGGTGTCGAGGTCGTCATAGAAAATCCCGCCCACGCCGCGCGCCCGGCCCCGGTGGGGGACAAAGAAATACTCGTCCGCCCAGGCCTTGAATTTCGCATAATATCCGGGGTCATGCGCATCGCAGGCGTCCTGCATCCGGGCATGGAAATGCGCCGTATCCTCGGAATATTCCAGACAGGGGTTCAGGTCGGCGCCGCCGCCGAACCAGGACGCGCCCGGGGTCCAGAACATCCGCGTGTTCATGTGCACCGCGGGGCAATGCGGGTTTTGCAGATGCGCGACCAGGCTGATCCCCGAGGCCCAGAAGCGCGCGTCGCCCTCGATCCCCGGAACCCCGCGCGCGGCCATCGCCTTTTGCGCGCGCGGGTTCAGCGTGCCATGCACGGCGGAAAAGTTGACGCCGACCTTCTCGAAAAGCCGCCCGCCACGCATCACCGACATGATGCCGCCGCCGCCCGCGCCGCCTTCGCGCGTGGTGGGGGTCACCTCGAACCGCCCGGCAGGCAGGTCGCTGTCGGTGGTGTCCTCCAGGGCCTCGAAGGCCGAGGTGATCGTGTCGCGCAGGCCCTTGAACCAGGCAGCGGCGGCGCTCTTGCGGGATTCGGTGTCAATCATTGGGGTGTCTCCGTTGCCTGACAGGTCTAGCGCGCCCTTGGGCCCAAGGGAAGCGCCCCGTTGCAGGCGTCGCAAGGTGCGTATTTGGGGCAGAATGAAATCAGGGCGCGGTCCAGGTGATCCAGCGGCCGTGGAAATCGGCGCGGCCCAAGGGGATTGTAAGGTCGCCCGGCCACAGGCGCAGGGTCAGGGCGGCGCCGGGGCTGTGCCCGTCGGCCTCGTAGCTGAGCCAGGCGAGGGGTGCGGTCTTGGTCGCGCGCGCCCCGGCGGCCTCGATCAGGCTCTGGCCAAGCCGCTGCTTTTCGGGCGGGAAATACTGCCAGGCGATGGTGGTCCAGATCAGGTGCAGATGGCCGGGGCGCGGGGCGGCAAGGCGCGGCGCCAGCCAGTCGATGGCATCGGCGCGCGCCAGCGGGGGCGGGGCGGCGGCGATGGCGGCCTCGGTCAGGGTGCCGCGGTGGGGCTGGTCGGGCCACAGATAGGCCATCAGGCGAAGGCGCTGGGCGGGGTCGGTCAGGTCGATCGGGTTC
>CALEZJ010000594.1 GCA_937927885.1 uncultured Paracoccaceae bacterium
CCTCCAGTGGCGCTGGCCCACCGGTCGCTTCGAGGGGCTGCTGGCGGGGCTTTTCACCGCGGTGACGCTCAGCGGCATCCTCGGCTGGGGGCTTTCGCGCACGCTGCCGCCCCCGCCGGAATAGAGAAGGAACCCGCGCGGCGCCCCGGCGAGGCTGCTGCCGACCAGCGCCCCCGCCTGCGCCCGCCCGGCCAGAACCAGCCGCCCCTCGGTGCCGGCCGTGGTATAGCCGCGCGCATCCAGCCGCAGCCGGATCCCGCTGTCGGCCCCGCCAAAGCCCAGATAGGGCATGGCCTCGGCCGCCAGATAATGCCCGCGCGAAGCGTCCAGCAGATCATCGCGGGTGTCATGGGTCACGGTGACGGGCAGGCCGAAGGTGCCGAAATTGCCGATGTCGGCGGCCTCGAAGCGCAGGCTGAACCCGGCAGAGGCGCTGAGTGCCGATGTATAGCGCCGCCGCAGCAGGGCCTCGGCGGTCAGCGCATCGGCGAGGAAATCGGCCTCGTTCAGCCGCACCAGGTTCAGGCCCAGTTCCAGATCGGTGTCGCGGTCCAGCGTCGCGGGTCGGGTAAAGCGCGCGTCCAGCGCAAAGCCAAGCCCCCCGGCCTGCGCGCCGATCCCGTCCACCGCCGCCTCGAGCCGCAGGCGTTCCGCCCCGCCCAGAAGGTTGCGGTGCAGCCAGAACCCGCTGAGCCGCACGCCCGACTGGCTGTCCAACTCGACGCCAAAGCCCAGACGGCGCGGCAGCCCCTCGTCGACGCGGGCCTCGATGTCAATCGTTCCGTCGGGGTTGGCGCGCTCGGCGTTGCGCAGCACCACCGCGGTGAAGGCGCCCGTGCGCCGCAGGCGGGTTTCGGCGGCGGCGATGGCCTCGGGGCTGTGCAGGGCGCCGGTTTCCAGCCCGGCGATGGCCTCGATGCGCTCTGAACGCGTGCGCTCGTTGCCCTGCGGCACGACGCGGCCGATGCGCAATTGCGGGCCCGGATCCAGCACCAGCCGCAGGTTCAGCCGCCGTGCGCCATGGTCCGCGGTCACGTCCTGGCTGCGCACGCTGGCCTGCGCGTGGCCTTGCGCGCGCCAGGCGTCCAGCGCCGCACCGACCGCCGACCGCACCACGGTGCTGCGCGCCGGCATGCCCGAAAGAAATTCCGGCGGCAGCGTGGTGGCCGGCGCCAGAGGGCTGATCTCGATCCGGCCAAAGTCGAACTGCGGCCCCAGATCGATGGCCACCGCGATCCGGTCGATGCGCGCGGGCGTCGCCAGCGGCGAGATGTCGGCCGCCTCGCGCCCGTCGATCAGAACCCGGATCGTGGGTGCGTAATGGCCTTCCTCGTAGAGCAGTTCCAGAAGCCGCCCGTATTCCGCCCGAGCTGCCGCCATAAGGTCGATGGGCGCCACCCGTCCGGAATCGCGGGCCGCGATCAGCAGGGAACTGGCGCGCAGGGTTTGCATCAGGCTGCCGGAGGCCCCCGGCGCGGTGATCTCGACCGAGTCGAGCGCGCGCAGGGGCATCGGCAGAGTCAGCAGCATCCCCAGCGTCAGCACATGCGCCAACGTGGCCCGCCGGAAGTAGCCCCGGGGCCCGGCTGCGCCTGCAGGCGCCCGCCAACCCGACGTCGCGCGTGTCACCGCCATCCTCAACATACCGCCTTTTTCCGATGTGTCGCACAAACCACCCGGGGTCTCAACAATAGATCGCCCTCGCGGCGCCCTCTTTGCCCGCTTTGGCGAAAAGACGCCCGAGAAGAGCTTGACAGGATCGGCGCAGGGGTTCAGTTCGCCTGTGAAATAGTAAGAGGTCCCGCAATGGCAGAGTCAGCCGTTCCCGCGCCGCAATCGCAGGCCGTGATCGAGACGCAGTATCTGGTGATCCTGTCGATTGCGGCCTGCCACCTCATCAACGACGTGATGCAGTCGGTCCTGTCGGCCAGCTACCCCCTGATGCAGCAGGAATTCGGCCTGAGCTTTTCGCAGATCGGCCTGATGACCCTGGCCTTCATGGGCACCGCCAGCATCCTGCAACCCCTTGTGGGCATGGTGACCGACCGCCACCCCTTTGCGCAATCGCTGACACTGGGGATGGGCAGCACGCTGCTGGGCCTCATGATGCTGGCGCAGGCGACGTCCTATCCGTTCCTGCTCCTCGGGGCCGCGCTGATCGGCATCGGCTCCACCCCGAAGCCAGCCGCGTTGCCCGCGCCGCCGCCGGCCGCAAGTTCGGAACCGCGCAATCGTTCTTTCAGGTCGGTGGCAATCTGGGCCATGCCGTGGGGCCCCTGCTGGTCGCGTTCATCGTCGCGCCCTCGGGTCGCGGCGCGATCGTGTGGTTCGCGCTGTTTGCGCTGGTCGGCATGGCGATCCTGTCGCAGGTCGGCCGCTGGCACGCGCGCCACCGCAAGTCGGGGCGCAAGTCGGTGGCAATCCCGCCGCATGATCTGACCCGCCGGCGCGTGGTCCTGACCATCGGGCTTCTGGCCTTCCTGGTCTTTACCAAGAACATCTACTCGGCCTCGCTGGGGTCGTATTACACGTTCTTCCTGATCGACCGCTTTCAACTGACGACGCAGGAAGCGCAGATGATGCTGTTCCTGTTCCTTGCCGCCTCGGCGGCGGGGGTGGTGTTCGGCGGGCCGATCGGCGACCGGATCGGGACGCGGGCGGTGATCTGGGTCAGCATCCTGGGCGTGTTGCCGTTCACCCTGGCCCTGCCCTATGCCAACCTGTTCTGGACCGGCGCGCTGACCGTGGCGATCGGGCTTGTCATGTCCTCGGCCTTTCCCGCCATCCTCGTCTTTGCGCAGGAACTGGTGCCAGGCCGGGTCGGCCTGATCG
>CALEZJ010000595.1 GCA_937927885.1 uncultured Paracoccaceae bacterium
GAGGCATCCAGATGCAGCGCGCTGAGTTGCTTGGCGGCGATGACCGAGGACCACCATTGATTGACCACCACCGGCATCCCCAGCGCGTGGAACACCTCGAGCGGCGTATCGGCATTGGCAAAGGCAAAGGGCTCGCCCGCCTTCAGCCGCGCGCGCAGGCCCTGCGCCCAGTCGCGCTGAAAGGCGTTGGCGGCTTCGGTGCAGGTCAGGCGCATGGCAGGGCCTCTGGCAGGTCGCCCGGGCCGGGAAGAGGCGGCAGAAATCCCAGATCGGAAAACCGGACGCCCAGACCCGCGCAGAGCCGCCGCAGGCCCGGCGCGCGCCAGCCGTGCAGGTCGTCATTGGGGTCGACCTGCCAGACCAGATGCTCGATCCGATGCGCGCGCATGAGGTCCGCTAGGTCGTCGGTCGACGCATCCGGTCCTTGCAGGTCCAGCACCAGCGCGCCTTGCGTGTCCAGCCAGCGGTGCAGCCCGTCTCCCGCCAGCGGCGACCCGGCGAGCGCCAGCCTGCGCCCGGAACGGGGCGGGCCAGGCATCACCTCGGGCACCTCGCCCCGCCGCGCGGCAAGGCGCGCCCGAAAGGCCTCGGCGCCGCTGATCCGCCCTTCGGCCTGCCAGCGCGCCCAAACGGCCAGCGGCCCCGCGCGATCCCGGACCGGACCGCGCGCCAGCCCGGCCAGAGCCAAAGCCAGCGCGGCATCCTGCGCGGCGTCGAAGGCGTCGGCCGCAGGTCCCCGGCTGGCAGCCCGGTTCCACAACGTCACCGGCGGCCCGGGCGGCAAAAGGCCCAGCCTGCGCAACTCGCCCGCATAGCGATAGGCATGCAGCGCCCCGGCGCCCGGTCGCCAGACGATGATCCGCGCCGCGCCGTCACAAGCGCCGCTTTCCAGCCCGAACAGAAAGGACCGCACGAACGGGTCCAGAAACGGCTCCATCAGCGGCTCGATCCGGCTCGAGGCTGGCTGGGCGTGCCAGTCCCGCGTGATGTCGCGCAGCGGCAAGCCGCGCAGGCACTCGGCCTCCAGCGGCACCCCATGGCCGAACAGCAGTACGGGTGGCATGATCCCTCGCGCGGAAAACGGTTCATCCTATCAACCAAATTTCCATCCCGTCAATCGCCCCCTTGCGCGGGCGCGGCGCGCCGGGCAGGGTGCGCGCATGTCCAGCACCTCCTCGCCCTCTCCTCAGGACCGTGCCTTTGCGCTGCGCTCGGGCGCCGCGATCCGCGCGGGCTGGCTGGGCGAGGACATCCAGTTCCTGACCCGCAGCCTGCGCTTCCTTCTGCGACCGCAGGGCGAGGCGGTCCGCGGCCGCTTTGCGCTCGAGGCCGGGGATATCGGGGTTCTGGCGGTGATCGGCGCCAATCCAGGCGTCAGCCAGAACGATCTTGCCGCCTCGCTGGTGCTGAAGAAATCGGCCGTGACCCGGGTCGTGCAGCGACTGGAAAAGCGCGGGTTTGTCGCCCGACAGCGCAGCACGCTGGATCGCCGGGCGAATTGCCTGACACTGACCGGGCCGGGCGCGGCGTTGACTGACGCGGTACGCGAGGCCACCCGCATGCAGCAGGCGCACTGGTTCGACGGCATCGACCCGGCTCGCGCCGAGGCGTTCTTTGACGTGATGCATCTGCTGCTGGCGCGGCTTGCCGAGGCGGGCGGGGACGACGGCGCCGACGACGACTGAGCCCGTGCTACCAGTGCGGTGGGCGCTGGTCTGTCAGCGGGATCTGCGCCCCACCCTCGATCTCGCGCTCGGCCTCGCGTTCGGTCAGGCGCTGGACGCGGTGGGTCAGGCGGTCGATCTGGTCGGCCTGCGCCCGCACGATATCCGACAAATCGTCGACGGTGCGGGTCAGGTGGGCAATCTGTTCTTCAAGGCGGGCGATACTGTCGTTCATCCCCCGAGAATGGGGATTGTGCGCGACCGGGTCAACCGGCGCCAGCGCCGACCGGGTCCCTCCTTCGGACGCGCGAAGGCGGCAGCGCCCTCACGAGTGCTTTCCCAGGGCTGTCAGCACGACGCGGTTCGGGCAGAAACTGGGCGGGACGGTGGCCTTGTCCCCGCGCGCCTCCAGATACAGCCGACACGCTTGCGGCTCGGGGCAATGGGCACAGTTCTTCAACATCGACGATAGCCGTTCGACGCTCAGACGTTCACGGTGGATCTCGTACGCCAGATCAACATCGAGGGCGCGCACCATCCGCCACATCAGCAGTTTTTCGTCGGGTTTCTGTGTCAGCGACGTCTTCAACATGGGAATGTATCCATTGAGGTTGGGTTGAACGAAGCAAAACACAGGTACGGCACGGACGCGAACGGGCGGCACGCTGACCACCCACTGCGCAAGTCGGAAGGACAGGTGCACCGCACAGGATGAAGGGAAGTGTGCGCGGCGATTCCACTCTACCAATAGCTGTAGTGTATACATGATTCCGGAATGTTGACTTGATTTATGTCAATTTAGACAATTTCGCCCTTGCCGCCGCCCGACGGTTCGCGCGCCGCGTCGTCCATGCTGGTGGGCGCGGGGTAGTTGCCCCCTTGCCTGCCTTGGGCTAGACACCGCCCGATCCCTGACGGAGACTCCGATGAGCGAGAAGAAGTCCCCCCGACCCCGGGCCGAACCGCCCAAGGGCTTTCGCGATTATTTCGGCGCCGAGGTCACCGGGCGCAAGGCGATGCTGGACCGCATCGCCGCCGTCTATCATCGCTATGGCTTTGATCCTCTGGAGACTTCGGCGGTGGAAACGGTCGAGGCGCTGGGCAAGTTCCTGCCCGATGTGGACCGCCCGAACGAAGGCGTCTTTGCCTGGCTGGACGACGACAAGGACTGGCTCGCGCTGCGCTACGACCTGACCGCACCGCTGGCCCGCGTCGCTGCGCAGTATCGCAACGATCTGCCCAACCCTTACCGGCGCTATGCGATGGGGCCGGTCTGGCGCAACGAAAAGCCCGGGCCGGGGCGGTTCCGGCAGTTCTATCAATGCGATGCGGATACGGTCGGCTCAAGCTCTGTCGCCGCCGATGCCGAGATCTGCGCCATGCTGGCCGGGGTGTTCGATGTGCTGGGCC
>CALEZJ010000596.1 GCA_937927885.1 uncultured Paracoccaceae bacterium
CCCGGGATATTTGAGGACAGATGAAGGGGCGCGGTTCAGGCGCCCGGCAGGACGTGGTCGGCGAATTGCTCGCGCAGCTTGTTCTTTTGCATCTTGCCGGTGGCGCCCAGCGGAATCGCGTCGACAAAGACCACATCGTCGGGCAGCCACCATTTGGCGATCTTGCCGTCGAAACCGGCCAGAATGTCCTCGCGCGTCGCGCTGGTCCCGGGCTTGAGCATGACAACCAGCAGCGGGCGTTCATCCCACTTGGGATGTTTCGCGGCGATGCAGGCGGCCATGGCGACCGCCGGGTGACCCATGGCGATGTTTTCCAGATCGATGGAACTGATCCACTCGCCGCCCGACTTGATCACGTCCTTGGACCGGTCGGTGATCTGCATGAAGCCGTCGGCGTCGATGCAGGCCACGTCGCCGGTGGGGAACCAGCCCAGCCCCGCGTGATCAAAGCGCAGCGTGTCCTCGCCGTGGCGGTTGAAATAGCTGTCCAGAATCCAGGGCCCGCGCACCATCAACTCGCCCGAGGTCTTGCCGTCCCAGGGCAGTTCGGCGCCGTCATCGCCGACGATCTTCATGTCGACGCCGAACAGGGCACGGCCCTGCTTGGTCTGGATGGTGAATTTGTCCTCGGGCGACAGCGTCTCCTGCCCGCCCTTCAGGGTGCAGACCGTCCCCAGCGGCGACATTTCGGTCATGCCCCAGGCGTGCAGCACCTGCACCTTGTGGCGATCCTCGAAGGTGCGGATCATCGCGGGCGGGCAGGCCGAACCGCCGATCACCGTGCGGCGCATGGTGGAAAAACTGGCGCCGATGCTGTCGACATGGGCCAAGAGCCCCTGCCAGACCGTGGGCACGCCGGCGGAAACGGTCACGCCCTCGGCCTCGAACAGGTCGTGCAGCGACTTGCCGTCAAGGGCCGCGCCGGGGAACACCATCTTTGCCCCCACCATCGCCGCCGCATAGGGCAGGCCCCAGGCGTTGACGTGGAACATCGGCACCACCGGCAGGATCGTGTCGCGCGACGACAGGTTCAGCGCGTCGGGCGCCACCGAGGCCAGCGCATGCAGCACGGTCGAGCGGTGGGAATAGAGCACGCCCTTGGGGTTGCCCGTGGTGCCCGAGGTATAGCACAGCGACGAGGCGGCGTTTTCGTCCACCTGCGGCCAGTCATAGCGGTCCGAGGCGGCGTCGATCAGATCCTCGAAGCACAGAAGACCGGGGATTTTCGTCGCACCCGGCATGCGGTCGGAATCGGCCATCAGGACGAAATGCTTGACCGTGGCATAGCGATGCGCGGTGGCCTCGATCAGCGGCAGAAAGGTGAGGTCGAAAAAGATCGCCTGATCGCCCGCGTTGTCGGCGATCCAGACCAGTTGGTCAGGGTGCAGCCGGGGGTTCAGCGTGTGCATGATCATGCCCGCGCCCGAGGTGGCAAAGTAAAGCTCCATGTGCCGATAGCCGTTCCAGGCCAGCGTGCCGACCCGCTGCGACGGGGCCAGGCCCAGCGCATGCAGCGCGTTGGCCAGACGGCGCGAGCGCTCGGCCATCCCGGCCCAGGTGGTGCGGTGGATGTCGCCCTCGACCCGACGGCTGACAATCTCGCGGCGCGCGTGGTGGCGTTCGGCATGGGTCAAGAGGCTGCTGATCAACAGCGGCTGGTTCATCATCTGGCCGAGCATTCAAATCCTCCCCTGGATGTCCCTATGGGTAGCCCATTGGCCCAAAGGGTCAAGCCGTAGCGCGGCGGCAGGCGTCGCAGGTGAGTATTTGGGGCAAGATGAAAGGGGGCTTGAGGCGGGGTCAGGGCCTGTTATGACGGGGCCGTGGCCGCTTGCTGGAATGGTAGACAGACCGGACTTAAAATCCGTTGCCCGTATGGGCGTGAGGGTTCGACTCCCTCAGCGGCTACCACGCCTCAGACCCGGCGCCCCTCTGCGTCGATCACGGGCGTTCCGTCTTCCTTGGCCACGGGGCCCGGCGGCAGGGTTTCCAGAAGGTCCAGCACCACCTCGGACGGGCGGCACAGGCGCACGCCTTTGGGCGTGCAGACGATGGGGCGGTTGACCAGGATCGGGTGGGCGACCATGGCGGCCAGGATCGCCTCGTCCGTCGTGGCGGGATCGGTCAGGCCCAACTCGGCGGCCGGCGTGCCCCTGACGCGCAGCGCCTCGCGCGGGGTCAGGCCCGCGGCGGCAAAAAGGCCCAGCAGCTGGGCGCGGGTCCAGCCCTCGGTCCGGTAGTCGATCACCACGGGGTCGACACCCGCCGCGCGCAGGATTGCCAGCACATTGCGCGACGTGCCGCAGGCGGGGTTGTGGTGGATGACGGCGTTCATGGCGCGAACCTTTCGCGGGTGCGGTTGGCAAAGGCGACCAGCGACAGCATCACCGGCACCTCGACCAGCACGCCGACCACGGTGGCCAGCGCCGCGCCCGAGTTCAGGCCGAAAAGGCCGATGGCCACGGCGACCGCCAGTTCGAAGAAATTCGAGGTGCCGATCAGCGCGCAGGGCGCGGCGATCCGGTGCGGCACGCGCCAGGCCCAGGCCCAGCCATAGGCCAGCGCGAAGATGCCATAGGACTGGATCAGGATCGGCGCGGCGATCAGCGCGATCAGCAGCGGCTGCGCCAGAATCACCGGGCCCTGAAAGCCAAAGAGCAGCACCACCGTGGCCAGAAGGCCGATGACCGAGGCGGGCTTGATCCGGGCGGTGAAGGCGGTGACCGCCGGGGCGCCGCCCCTTGCCATCAGGCGCTGGCGGGTCAGGGCGCCCGCGATCAGCGGGATGACGATGAAGAGCGCGACCGACAGCAGCAGCGTTTCCCAGGGCACGGATATGTCGGTGACGCCCAGAAGAAAGGCGACGATGGGCGCAAAGGCCACGACCATGATGAGGTCGTTCACCGACACCTGCACCAGCGTGTAATTCGCGTCTCCCCTGGTCAGGTGCGACCAGACAAAGACCATCGCCGTGCAGGGCGCGGCCCCCAGCAGGATCAGGCCGGCGATGTATTCGGGTGCCTTGGCCGGGTCGATCCAGCCTGCGAACAGGTGGTTGAAGAACAGCACGCCCAGCGCCCCCATCGTGAAGGGCTTGATCAGCCAGTTGACCACCAGCGTGATGACCAGCCCCTTGGGCCGCTTGCCCACATCCCTGAGCGCGCCGAAATCGACGCCGATCATCATCGGCCAGACCATCGCCCAGATCAGCACCGCGACGACAAGGTTGACCGAGGCATATTCGAGCGCGGCGAGGGCCGCGAACAGGCCCGGCGCCAGGCTGCCCAGACCGATCCCGGCGAGGATGCACAGGAAAACCCAGAGCGAGAGATAGCGTTCAAAGAGGCTCATGGGGTCTCCGGTTTGAGGATGCAGTCCTGCAAGGTTCGGCGCTGCCGACCCGCCACGTCGAAATTCGCGGGGTCGAGCCACGCCAGATAGCCCGCCTTCAGCCGGGGCCATTCGCTGTCGATGATGGAAAACCAGGCCGTATCCCGGTTCTGGCCCTTGGCGACCATGTGCTGGCGAAACACCCCTTCAAAGGTGAACCCGAACCGCAGCGCCGCACGTTTCGAGGGCGCGTTGAGGTCGTTGCACTTCCATTCGAACCGGCGATAGCCGAGATCGTCGAACACATGCGCCATGAACAGGTAAAGCGCCTCGGTCGCGCCGCGCTGACGGGCGATCAGCGGCCCCCAATAGATGTTGCCGATCTCGATCACCCCATGCGTCGGCTCGATGCGCATCAGCGTCTGGCGCCCGGCGACCTGCCCGCTGGCCTTGTCGAGGATCGCCCAGAACAGCGGGTCGGGGCTGGCGGCGACCCGCTCGACCCAGGCGCGGAAGGGGGCGAAATCGGTCGGGGGGTCCTCGAACAGCCAGCGGAATTTCGCGTCGCCATCGGGCACCCGCGAGGCGGCGAAAAGCCCCTCGGCATGCCGGGCGGGGTCGAGCGGTTCCAGCCGGACAGAATGGCCCTCAAGGGTGATGCGCCCGGGGCGCGGGCGCGGGGTCCAGTGGGCGAGGTCGGAGTGCATCGGGGGCTCCTTGGCTGAAAGCGAGGCTAGCGCGCGGCCTCGGCGAGGTCCAGAGAGGGCGGGTGACGTGGGGTCGCCCGCGACGTCGGCATCTTTTCCCGTCCGCACCGCGTGTTAGGCTGACGGCGGGAGGAGACCAGATGCCAGACGCGGCGATCCTGACCTGTGCCCTGACCGGCGTGCTGACCGATCCGCGCGTGCATGCGGTGCCGGTGACGCCCGCCGAACTGGCCGCCGAGGCGCGCGAGGCCTGGGAGGCGGGCGCGGTCTGCATGCATGTGCATTTCCGCGATCAGGGGGCAGGGCGCGGACATCTGCCGTCCTGGGACCCGGGCCTTGCCGTCGAGGTGGCGGCGGCGATCCGCGCGGCCTGTCCCGGGGTGATCCTGAACTTTACCACCGGCGTGGTGGGCGCCGACCAGTCCGGACCCATCGCCTGCCTGCGCGCAGGCCGCCCCGAGGTCGCGGCCTGCAATGCGGGGTCGCTGAATTACCTGAAAACCCGCTCGGACGGGCGCTGGGCCTGGCCGCCGATGCTGTTCGCCAATCCGGTCGAGAAGATTTCGGAACTGCTGGCGGTGATGGACGAGACGGGGATCCGGCCCGAATTCGAATGTTTCGACACCGGGATCGTCCGGTCTGTCGGGATGTTCGCCGAGGTGGGCATGGTGACCCGCCCGCAGGTCAATCTGGTGATGGGGGTCGCCTCGGGGATGCCGGCGGATGCCGAGTTGCTGGGGGTCCTGATGCGCTATCTGCCGCCGGGCGCGGTCTGGCAGGCGACGCTGATCGGGCGGGACGAGATCTGGCCGGTGCATCGGCGGGTGGCCGAACTGGGCGGGCATCTGCGCACGGGGCTCGAGGATACGTTCTATCTGCCGGGCGGGGCGCGAGCGCGGGGGAATGGTGATCTGGTCGCGGCCTTGGCCGATGTGGCGCGCGCGGCCGGGCGGCGCGTGGCGAATGCCGCCGAGGCGCGGGCGATCTGGGGGCTGGCGTGAGCGGGGGCGC
>CALEZJ010000597.1 GCA_937927885.1 uncultured Paracoccaceae bacterium
GTGTCGCACTGGGCGGTCAGGCGGAATTCCAGCGCGTAGTTCTGCGGGTTCGCCGTCAGGTTCAACGTGAAGTCGGGGCTGGACGTGACGCGCCCGTGACCGGGCACTCCGGGGCAGTTCGACAGGTTCTGTGACCCGCCCGCCGTCACCCCGTGGGTCTGAGGTGCCCAGAGTTGTTGGCCGGTATAGGTCAGCATCTGCCCATTCTGATTGGGGTTCGGGCAGGCGAGAGCGGCGGTCCCGATGCAGGACCCGACCAAGGTCAACAGGGCAAAGAGCGATCGGCGAAGGGTACCTTGTTCACGAAGGACTGTGGAAAAAAGGACCATGGTTTCTCCTCCCATGTGTCGAAAGCCCGGTTCAAGACTGCCGGAAACCTCTTGAAACATACCCGGATGCTGCGCCTGGGCCGACCGGAAATCAAGGAATTTGCCGCGCGCCACTTGATGCTGACGCGAACGTGCGCAAAGCGGCGCTCAATCCCTGCGCAGCAGGAGGGCCAATGCCAGAGCAATCAACGCGATGCCGGGCAGCACGACCAGTCCGGGGCCGCCGTGACCCAGCGCGGCCTCCCACAGGATGATCCAGACGGGAATCGCATAGGTATAGGCGCTGACTTTGGACGCAGGCAGGCGCTGGGCCGCGAACTGCATCGCAGTCGCGGTCAGGGCAGTGGCGATCAGTGCCAGATAGATCAGTGTGACCCAGAAAAGCGGCGACAACGCCGCCCAGTCAGTCAGTGACAGATCACGCCAATACCACAGGCCCAGCAAGACAAACCCCGCTGCCGAAACCAGGGTCGCGGTGACCAGAGCGCCTTCACCCCGGTTCAGGCGCCTCAGCAGCGGAGTATAGAACGCATGCAGCACGCAGCCCAAGGCGTACATCCCCTCGCCGCGACCCAGATCGAGACGCAGCATCGCGTCGGTGTCGCCACGAAAAATCACCCAGACCGCTCCAGCAGCGCCGACCAGCAACACCGCGACCAGCCCGGGGCCCAGATGCTGCCCCAGAAGCGGCCAGGCGACCAGCCCGGCCATCAGCGGCAAGAGCGTGAAGATCGCCCCGGTCGAAAGGGGATCGGCGGTCTTGAGCCCCTCGAACATCAGGACAAAATAACCGCCGAACAGTAGCGACAGCAGCCCGTAGCGCCAAAGTCCGGCCAGATCGGCCCGCGCAAAGCCGCGTTGCCCGCCGCGCCCGGCCCCCGGTAGCACCCAAACCAGTGCCGCCAGCACCAATGCCGAGACCAGGAACCGCGCCGCCGTGAGCGCCCCCGGGGCGATGTCATTGGCAACCAGGGCACCGAGGCTGAACGACCCCGAGGCCGCCGCCGAAAACCCCAGCATCGCCATGTGCCCGCGCAGCGCCTCGTGCCGCGCGACCCGTTTTGGTAACAGGGTCATGCCCGCAGCGCGTCCTTGATGGCGCTGACCGCCGCCTGCACCTTTGGCGTGCGGTGCATGTCGACATGCGTCACCAGCCAGGTCTGGGCCTCCCATTCGGGGCGCGGCGGCATGACCTCGTGCAGGTCAGGCGTCACGAATGGCCCGTATAGAAATCCGAGCCCCAGCCCGTCGCGAACCGCCTCCTGGCATTCGCGTGCCTCGTTCGAGCGATAGGCATAGCGCGGCTTGAAGGGTTGCGATTCCAGCCAGCGCAGATGCGGCGCCCGGGCATCCTCGCCTGATTCGCCGACAAAACGATGCCCCGCCAGATCAGCGTCGGTCTTTGGCACCCCGTGGCGCTCCAGATAGACCGCCGTGGCAAAGAGCGCCACCTTGAGCGGCATCAGCGCCTGCACGACATTGTCAGGTTCGGTCGGACGTGGACCCGCGCGCACCGCCAGATGCGCCTCGCCATATTCCAGCCGGGCGATGCGCCGCTCTGTGTGCACGCGTAAGGTCAGGTTCGGATAGCGTTCCAGCAGCCCGGCCAGCGGCGCGCGCAAGAGAGGGGCCAGCGTCGGCAGCGTGGTGACAACCAGATCACCCTCGATCCCGTTGCCGGTGCCGGTCAGACGGGTGCCGAGTTGGGCGAATTGTTCCTCGGTCACCCGGCCGACCTGCGCCAGGGCGCGGCCGGCCTCGGTAGGGGTATAGCCGCGTGCGTGACGCTGGAACAGACGCACGCCCAGCCGCCCTTCCAGCGCGTCGATATGGCGGATGATGGTGGCGTGATGCACCCCCAACGCCTCGGCGGCGCCGCTGACGGTGCCAGCTTGCACGACATGCCAGGCAGTGCGGATTTCGTCCCAGGATTCGATGGGCATGGATGGATGTCCTGTTGGTCCGGGTTCATCTTGCGATGATGTGCGCCAATGCACAAGGTACGCGGCCTTGACCCGGACGGGCTTTGTGCCGCAAATCCTTCAAACACCGGAGGTCGCAATGCACCCTCAGACCCACGCCCTGCTCGTCATCGACGTGCAGAATGACTTTTGCCCCGGCGGGGCGCTGGCCGTCGCCGATGGCGATGCGGTCGTCGCGCCGATCAACGCCCTGATGGCCGGGTTCGCAACGATTGTTCTGACGCAGGACTGGCACCCCGCCGATCACGCCTCGTTTGCGGCAAACCACCCCAGTGCTGTGCCTTTCTCGGTGACCCAGATGCCCTATGGCCCGCAGGTTCTGTGGCCAACCCATTGTGTCCAGGGGTCCGTGGGGGCGGCCTTTCACCCCGAACTGCAAAGCAACGCAGCCCATCTGGTCATCCGCAAGGGGTTTCGCCCCTCCATCGACAGCTATTCCGCGTTCTTCGAGAATGACCGCATCACACCCACGGGGCTCGAGGGCTATCTGCGCAGCCGGGGGGTTACGCAACTCACGCTGACGGGGTTGGCGACGGATTACTGCGTGGCGTATTCTGCGCTTGATGCCGCGCGGCTGGGGTTTGGTGTCGTTGTTCGGCTCGATGCCTGTCGGGCGATTGATCTGGATGGATCGCTGGCTGTCGCGCTGGAGCAGATGCGCGCGGCCGGGGTGGTGCTGGCGGGGTAATTACCCCTCGGCCTTGATCCGGGGCAGGGTGGTATCGGGCGAGAGCTCCTCGAAGTCGAAATTGTCCAGCCTGCGCGCCCGCCGCCCGGCTTTGTCGGCCGAGATCTTGATCTCTCCCACGTCCTTTGCCGCCTGCGCGAAGTGGCGGTCGAGGTTTTCCACGCGCTGCCCCAACCGTTCGATATCCTTGTAAAGTTCGGCCAGTTCCTTGCGGATCGCTCCCGCCTGTTCGCGCATCCGCGCGTCTTTCAGCACGGCGCGCATGGTGTTCAGCGTCGCCATGCAGGTGGTGGGCGACACGATCCACACCTTCAGCGCGAAACCCTCGCGTACTAGATCGGGGAAATTGGCGTGCAATTCGGCATAGACCGCCTCGGAGGGCAGGAACATCAAGGCGCCGTCGGCTGTCTCGCCCTCGAGAATATAGCGGTCCGCAATGGCGCGCATGTGGTGACGCAAGGCCCCGCGCATCTGGCGGCGGGCCTCGGCCACTTCGGCGTCATTGGTCGCGTTGCGCAGCGCCTCATAGGGTTCCAGCGGGAATTTCGCGTCGATGGCGATAGGGCCGGGCGGTTTGGGCAGATGCACCAGACAATCCGCCCGACGCCCGTTCGACAAGGTCGCCTGCATCGTGAAACTGTCCGAAGGCAGGGCGCGCTGCACAATGTCATGAAGCTGGATCTCGCCGAATGCGCCCCGGGTCTGCTTGTTCGAAAGAATGTCTTGCAGGCTCAGCACATTGCCGGACAATTTCTGGATATTGTCCTGCGCCTTGTCGATTGCCTCCAGCCGCGCGTGCAGATCGCCCAGAGAGCGCGCAGTGCGGATTGCGTTGCCTTGCAGCGATTCGCCCATCGCCTCTGACACCTGCGCCAGCCGCGCCTCCATCGCCTGGAGCATGGCCGCCTGCGATTTGGCCTGCGCGTCGGACACATGGTGCAGCCCGCCCGCCAGATGCTGCTGGCCGTCCGAGAGGGCCTGAACCCTCTGGCCCAGTTGCGTCATCTGCCAGGTCAGGGGCTCGGTCGCGCGTGCGGCCTTCAGAACCGCGTGCAGGATCAGTAGCAGCACCAGCGCAAGCGCCGCCGCGCCGATCAGGCCCAGCGTCAGGGGGTCGCTCAGGTCGATCTGGGTGTTCATCGGCGCCCGAACAGCTTTTCGATATCGGCCAGCTTCAGTTCCACATAGGTGGGTCGACCATGGTTGCACTGGCCCGACAATGGTGTTGCCTCCATCTCGCGCAGGAGGGCGTTCATCTCGTCGGCGCGCATCTGGCGGCCCGAGCGGATCGAGCCATGGCAGGCCATGCGGCTGAGAATGGCGTCCATCCGCGCGGCCAGCGTCTGGGTGGTCCCAAGGTCGGCGAGTTCGTCCAGAAGGTCCAGCACCAGTGCGCGGGCGTCGCAATGGCCCAGCGCGGCGGGGGTTTCGCGCACGGCGATGGCACCGCCGCCAAAGGGTTCCAGCACCAGCCCCAAACGGGCCAGCGATTCGGCCCGATCGATCAGGCGGCGGGCGTCGCCGGGGGACAGCGGGATGATTTCCGGGATCAGCAAAGCCTGCGAAGGGATGTCGGCCTCGGCGCTTTGGCGTTTCAGACGCTCGTAGACCAGCCGTTCATGGGCGGCGTGCTGATCGACGATGACGATTCCGGTTTCGGTCTGGGCGATGATGTAATTCTCATGCACTTGCGCACGGGCTGCGCCCAGCGGGGCGGACAGCGGCCCCTCGGCGGGTTCGATCCGTGCCGCGGTAAAGGGCTGGGCGGACTCGGAAAAACTCTCGGGCACCTGCGCGGAAAATGCGGTCTGTCGGGCCTGCGGCGAAGGGCGGCTGGCGAAATCCATCTGATAGACGCGCGGCCCGACGGGTTCGGGCGTCATGGCCCCAAGCGTGGCCATCGCCACTGTGCCGGATGCCCGATGCCCCGCCCCGGCCAGTGCATGTTTCAGCGCCGAAACCATCAGCCCGCGCACCAGACCGGGATCGCGAAAGCGCACTTCGGCCTTGGCGGGGTGGACGTTCACATCAACCAGATGTGGGTCGCAGTCGATGAACAGCGCTGCGGCCGGGTGACGGTCGCGGGCCAGCACGTCCATATAGGCGGCGCGAAGGGCGCCGATCAGAACCTTGTCGCGCACCGGGCGGCCGTTGACGAACAGGAACTGCGCAATCGCCGCGCCGCGTGAATAGGTGGGCAGGGCGGCAAACCCGGACAGATGGAAACCCTCGCGCTCGGCCTCGATCCTGAGAGAATTGTCGGTGAATTCGCGGCCCAGAAGGCGGGCCAGACGCGCCTCTTGCGCGTCGAAAAGTTCGCCCTGTTCGGCCTCGAGCCGCAGCAGGTCGCGCCCCTCGTCGGTGTCGGTAAGCGTGAAACCGGTAAAGGGCGCCGCCATGGCGAGGCGGCGGAGGGTGTCGATGATCGCCTGCATCTCGGCGCGATCGGTGCGCAGGAATTTCAGCCGCGCGGGCGTGGCGAAGAAAAGGTCCCGCAATTCGACCTGCGTGCCCCGGTTCAACGCAGCGGGGCGCACGGGGCCAGCGACGCCGCCAGCGACGCTGATTTGCGCGCCTTCATGTCCCTCGGCGCGGCTTGCGATGGTCAGGCGGCCAACGGCGCCAAGACTGGGCAAGGCCTCGCCGCGAAAACCAAAGCTGTGGATGTCCAGCAGGTCCGACCCGTCGATCTTCGAGGTCGCATGACGGCTGAGTGCCAGCGGCAAATCGGCCGGTGCCATGCCGTGGCCGTCGTCGGTGACGCGGATCAGCACCTTGCCACCGCCCGCCACCTCGATTCGCAACCGCGTGGCCCCGGCGTCCAGCGCGTTTTCCACGAGTTCCTTGACCGCCGAGGCCGGGCGTTCAACCACCTCGCCTGCTGCGATGCGGTTGGC
>CALEZJ010000598.1 GCA_937927885.1 uncultured Paracoccaceae bacterium
GATCAATCTCGGCCACCCGATAGGGACCCGAGCCGATCACCGGCACCAGCGAGGATTCGGCGAAACTCCGCCCACCCGTGCTCACGTCGAATTGAGCGCGCTGCACCACCGGCCTCAGCCCCAGGATCAGCGGCAATTCGCGGTCCGGTTCGGTAAAGGTAAAGCGGATCGACCGTTCCCCCAGGGGTTCCATCGACGCGATCTTGGCCCAGGCGTTGCGATAGCGCGGGTGGCCATCCGTGCCCATGGTGGCAAAGGACCACATCACATCTTCGCGCGTGACCGGGCTGCCGTCCGAGAATCGGGCGCCCTCGCGCAGGGTAAAGATGACCTCGGAGCGGGCCGAATCGGTTTCGACCGACTCGGCCAGAACCCCGTAAAGCGTGAAGGGTTCGTCATAGCTGCGGCCCAGAAGACTCTGGACTGTCAACAGGTTTACCCCCCAGGGGGCAGTACCGCGCAAGATGAAGGGGTTTAGCGAATCAAAGCTTCCGGGTTCAGCGAAAACCAGCCGTCCGCCTGCCGGGGCATCGGGGTTGGCATAGGGCAGGGACACAAAATCGTGTGGCAGCGCGGGCAGGCCATACATAGCAATACCATGGGTCGGAGCCTGCTGGGCCTGGGCCATAACCGGGGTCAGGCCCGCAATCGCCAGCGCCAAACCCAGTGCGAAACGGTGAAATGCGACGGGGATTCGGGGCATGATGGAAACAATCCTGCTGGGGCGCGGCTGGTGTTTCTGCCTACATCCGTCCCTATCGTCTTGTAAACTTTAAGCTTGGCGTCGTGTTAGGAAACGGCTATAACATACTCACTGCTCGATAGGTTTCTTGCCTGTATGAAACCTGCCTCAACACTGACGCCCGCCTTGTGCGGGCGTTTTTTTTGGCACTGGCGGGGGACGGCCCGGCTTTCTATGCTGCGCCTGCAAAAGCATCAAGGGGGACAGCATGACTGCAAGACCGCTGGCAGGGCGCCGCGCGATCGTGACGGGATCGAACTCGGGTATCGGGCTGGGCGTGGCCGAGGCCCTGGCCGGGGCGGGCGCCGATGTGGTGCTGAACTCGTTCACCGACCGGCCCGAGGATCACGCGCTCGCCGCCGATCTTGCGGCGCGCCACGGCGTGGAGGTGCGCTATGTGCGGGCTGACATGTCGAGCGCCGAAGACTGTCGCGCCTTGGTCGAAACGGCGGGCGGCTGCGACATCCTGGTCAACAACGCGGGCATCCAGCATGTGGCGCGAATCGAGGAATTCCCGCTGGCCAAATGGGACGCGATTCTGGCGATCAACCTCAGTTCCGCCTTTCACACCAGCGCTGCCGCGCTGCCCGGCATGTATGCGCGGGGCTGGGGGCGGGTGGTCAACATCGCCTCGGCGCACGGGTTGACGGCCTCGCCCTTCAAGTCGGCCTATGTCGCGGCAAAGCACGGGGTCGTCGGCCTGACCAAGGTGACCGCGCTCGAGGCAGCGGGCACCGGCGTCACCGCCAATGCAATCTGCCCCGGCTATGTCCTGACCCCACTGGTCGAGGCGCAGATCCCCGACCAGATGGCGACCCATGGCATGGACCGCGAGACGGTGATCCGCGAGGTCATGCTGCTGCGTCAGCCCAGCCGCCAGTTCGCCACCACCGACCAGATCGGCGGCACCGCGGTGTTCCTGTGCAGCCCCGCGGCGGACCAGATCACCGGCACCACGATCAGCGTGGATGGGGGCTGGACGGCCCTGTAACATCGGGACCTGCCGGGCGCGCGGCGACGTGCAACATGCGAGGCAACCGGAGCCACACCATGTCCCTTGAAACCGCCGACACCTTCGCCCGTCTGATTGGCCTTCTGCATACCCGCTTGCCCGATGGCGCGCCGGATATCGCGTGCCGGATCGGCGCGATCCTCGGGCTGGAGACCCTGGCCGAAGCCAGTGTCGCTGCGGGATCGGAGGGCCTGTCGGACCAGGGCCGACTGCATGTGCGGATCATGGACGTGCTGCTGGCCTACCTGCGGCAGGAATGCCCCGCCAGCGCGGCCCTTGCCCGGCCCGCGTGCTCCCGGCCCGGCTGGACCTGTGATCTGCCGGTGCCGCGCGCCGACGTCCAGATGGCGCTGAGTGTTCTGGCCCGCCGTGGCCCTGCCCAACGTGCGGCCGAAGCGTGTTTGCCGCTGACCTATACGCCCGGCGCCCCAGTGATCGGCGGGCGTCTGCCCGACCCCGACGGCGATGATGGCCAACCGGCGGGGTTTCCCTTTCACGGGGGCTGGCGGCCGGATCTGCAAGGGATCAACCTGCAACGCGCGGATCTGACCGGTGCCTGGCTGGTGGGCGCCACGCTGGACGATGTGCCGATGGAAGGGGCGCTGCTGTCCGATTCCAGCCTGATCCGCGCGTCGCTGGGGGGCACGAGGCTCTCTGGCGCATTGCTGCGCGATGCACGCCTGTCGCGGGCAGTTCTGGTCGAAGCCGACCTGACAGGGGCCAGCCTGATGGCCGCAGACCTTTCGGGTGCGACCCTGGCCAATGTCTGCCTCGAAGGGGTCGACCTGACCGGCGCCAACCTGCGCGGGGCGTCTGTCGAGGGCTCCGATCTGGAGCAGGCGGATCTGACCGGTGTCCGGCGCTAGGGGCGCTCAGCGCGCCTGCTTGACCTTGCCGGGGCTGTCCGGGTCGGGGGCGACGAGACCGGCCGAGATGATCAGCTTGGCCGCGTCCTCGATCGACATGTCGAGAATGATCGCCTCGTCCTCGGGGACGAAGAACAGAAAGCCGGTGGTCGGGTTCGGGGTCGTCGGCATGAAGACCGAGATCATCTTGCGCTCGCCCAGCTTCTGCGCGACCTCGCCCTTGGCGTCGGTCGACACGAAGGCAACCGCCCAGAGCCCCTTGCGCGGGTACTCGACAAGGCAGGCCTTGCTGAACGAGTTCGAGGATTGCGAGAACACCGTTTCCGCGATCTGTTTCAAGCCGTTATAGATCGACCGGATCACCGGCATGCGGGCGACGATGTCCTCGCTCCACTCGATCAGACTGCGGCCGATGTATCCCTTTGCCAGCCAACCCACCGCCAGCGTGAACAGGAAAAAGACCGCGAGGCCGAGTCCGGGAAGGTTGCTGAGGTCAAGCCCGACAACCGCCTGGGGCAGGAACCGGTCGAGAAACCCTTGGGGAATCAGCGGCACCACGCGCGCATCGACGAATTCGACGACCGTGGTGATCAGCCAGATCGTCAGCACCGCCGGTGCGACGATGACGAGGCCGGTCAGAAACGAGGCGCGCAGGCCGGCCAGAAGGCTACGACGGTGCGGACGGGGGGATTGGGTCATGGCACCACGCGCGGGCTGGGGTTTCGGCGCTAACTCGGCGATATCTAGGGGGTGCGACGCTGCCCTGCAAGGGGCGCCTCGGGGCGCATGAATGTCAGGCAAAAACAGCGGGAAATCCCGCCCTTAATGTCAGGCAATTTGCGCGGCGATCTTTGCCGCCAGAGCCGCATTCGCCAGCACCAGGTCGATATTCGCGTCCAGCGAACGGCCCGCCGTGGCCTGAAAGATCCGGTCCAGCAGGAACGGCGTCACCGATTTGGCACTGATGCCCTGGGCTTCGGCCTCGGCCAGTGCGGCTTCGATCACCGGGTTGATCTGGTCGCGCGGGATCTCGGCCGCCTCGGGGATCGGGTTCGCCACCAGTTGCCCCCCTTCGATCCCCAGGGCCGCGCGCATCCGGTGGGCGGCGGCGATCTGTGCGGGGTCGTCCATGCGCAGCGGCGCCTTCATCCCCGAATCGCGCGACCAGAAGGCCGGGAAGGCATCCTGCCCAAAGGCGATGACCGGCACGCCGAGGGTTTCCAGAACCTCCAGCGTCTTCGGCAGGTCGAGGATCGCCTTGGCCCCCGCCGCAACCACGGTGACCGGGGTTTTCGCCAGTTCGCGCAGATCGGCCGAGATGTCAAAGCTGGTTTCGGCGCCGCGGTGCACGCCACCGATGCCACCGGTTGCAAACACCGAAATCCCCGCGAGATGGGCGCAGATCATCGTGGCGGCAACCGTGGTCGCGCCCATTTGCCCCATCGCGATGCAGGCAGCGAGATCGGCGCGCGACAGTTTCATCACATGCAGCGCCTGCCCCAGCCGGTCCAGTTGCGCGTCATCGAGGCCGATCAGGATCCGTCCGTCCATCACGGCAATGGTCGCCGGGGTGGCGCCGTTCGCGCGCACCTCGGCCTCGACCCGGCGGGCGGTTTCGACATTCTGCGGAAACGGCATGCCGTGGGTGATGATCGTGGATTCGAGCGCCACGACGGGCCGTCTGGCGGCGCGGGCGGCGGCAACTTCGGGCGAAAGGGTCAGGGGCAGGGTGGCGGCGGGAAGGGTCATGGGGTTACATCCTCGAAGGCGACATAGGCGGCGGCGGCGGCCTGCGCGCGGGCCAGAGCCTGCGGGCGTGTGGCGCCTTGCGATTCGGCAAAGAGATGCGCGGCCATGAAGGTGTCACCTGCACCCGTGATGCGCCGCACGGCGACATGGCGGGCGGGCAGGGTCAGGGTCTCGGCCCCGCGCGCGCCGTCCGAGGAATCGCGCGCGCCATCCGTCACCAGCGCCCGCGCGGCTCCGGCGGCGATCAGCGCCTCGGCCCCCTCGCGACTGGTGGCGGGTTGCGTGCCGGTCAGCAGTCCCGCTTCTTGCCGGTTGACATAGAACGTGGTCCGCGCATGGGCGATCAGGGGGCGCAGACGCTCGGCCTTGCCGGGGCTGGCGGGGGCGAGGCGCAGATCGGCGCGCGCGAACAGCGGTGATGCGGCGATGCGCGCCAGAAGCCCCTCGGTCAAGTTGCCGTCCAGCGCGATGAGGCCGGGCCAGGGTGCCGCCTCGGACCCCAGCCGCCCGTCGGCGAGCGGGGCGAGGATCGCGTCATCGGCGGCTTCGAGCGAGGCGGCGTCGGCGATGGCGGCGACAAGTCCGCGCGCGTCCTCGATGGCCATGTAGGTGTCGGTGGGCAGGTCGGCGCGGCGCAGCGCGAACGAGGGATCGACGCCCAGTGCTGCCACGGCGCCCATCAGTTCGATCCCTGCCGCGTCGGTGCCGATGGCGGTCAGCACGGCGGGCCTGAGGCCAAAGCGCGCCAGCGTCATGGCGATGTTCAGCGCCACCCCTCCGGGCAGGCGGGTGATGCGGCCGGGTGCGTCGGGGCGATCGCCAGGGGCGGATTCGGTGCGCCCGATGATGTCCCAAAGGACCGAGCCAATGCACAGGATGTCGGGATGCGGCATGGATCAGGCCCGGCGAAAGGTGACGATGCGCGCGCGGTCGGCGGCATGGGCCGGATCGCGCGCGCTGGCTGCCTGCCCGTAGATGGCCACGTCGGCAAGGTCAAGCGCGTGGACCGGCAGCGACGCCAGTGCCCCGGGCCAGTCCTGCGCGTCCCAGATCCCGGTGTTTACGGACAGGGCCACCAGCGCCCCTGGGGCGGCGAGGGTCAGCAGGTTCGCCAGCGCCGAGGGCCCGACATGGCCATGGGTGAAGGTGCCCGAACTGACGATGCCCGCATAGGGGCCGATGGCGGGCAGGGGGCGGGTCAGATCGGCCTCGACCAGCGCGCGGTAAAGGGCCTTGGCACGCGCCTTGTCCAGCATGGCGGTCGAAAGGTCGAGCGCGTCGATCACGCCCCCATGCCCCAGCCCGCGCAGCGCCGCCGACAGCAGCCCCGTGCCCGCGCCCGCGTCCAGCACCGGGCCTTCAGGCGGCCGTGCGCGCAGAAAGGCGGCGGCGACCTCGGCGGGCAGGCGGTAGTCCATCGAGGCGGCAAATCCGGCGTCATACTCGCCCGCCCATCCGGCATAGAGGGCGCGGCAATCCTCGGGCCCGTTCAGGGCATAGGCATCGGTCAGGCCGGGGGGTGTCATGCCCGCCAGTTGGCCATGGCGCAGGGCCTTTGTCCAGCGGGTCAGCGCCGGGTCGGCTCGATCATCTCCACCCGCGTGGCGTGACGGCCGCCCTCGAATTCCGCGTTCAGGAAGGCCTCGACGATGTGCAGGGCCAGCCCCTCGCCCACGACCCGCGCGCCGATCGACAGCATGTTGGCATCGTTGTGCTGGCGGATCATCGCGGCGGAAAACGGGTCGCTGCACACGCCGCAGCGGATGCCCGGGATCTTGTTGGCGGCCATCATGATTCCCTGGCCGGTGCCGCACAGGACGATGCCAAAGCGGGCCTCGCCCGACGCGACCCGTTCGGCGGCAGCCTGGCCATGCACGGGATAATGGGTGCTTTCCGGGCTTGTGGGGCCGATGTCGAGCAAGCTCCACCCCAGTCTGAAGACATGCGCGGCGATCGACTGGCGCAAGCGCGTCATCGTCAAGCGGTTGTCGACCGGGGC
>CALEZJ010000599.1 GCA_937927885.1 uncultured Paracoccaceae bacterium
GCCCCCATCACGGCAATCTCCGCCGTCGGCCAAGCATAGTTGAAATCGCCGCGCAGGTGCTTTGACGCCATCACGTCATAGGCCCCACCGTAAGCCTTGCGGGTGATGACGGTTACCTTCGGCACCGTCGCTTCGCCGTAGGCGAACAGCAATTTCGCTCCGTGCTTGATGACCCCGCCGTATTCCTGACCCGTCCCCGGCAGGAAACCCGGCACGTCGACAAAGGTCAGGATCGGGATTTCAAAGGCGTCGCAGAACCGGACGAAGCGCGCAGCCTTGCGCGAGCTGTCAATGTCGAGACAGCCGGCGAGCACCATCGGCTGGTTTGCCACCACGCCAACCGTCTGACCCTCGACCCGAATGAAACCGGTGATGATATTCTTGGCGAACTCGGCCTGAATTTCGTAAAAATCCCCCTCATCTGCGACCTTCAGGATAAGCTCCTTCATGTCATAGGGGGTGTTGGGATTGTCGGGGATCAGCGTATCGAGGCTTTCCTCGACCCGGGCAGGATCATCGAAGAAGGGCCGCACGGGCGCCTTCTCGCGGTTGTTCAGTGGCAGGAAATCGATCAGGCGGCGCACTTCGATCAGCGCCTCGACATCATTGGCAAAGGCCCCGTCCGCAACCGAGGACTTCTTGGTATGCGTGCGCCGCCCAGTTCCTCGGCGGTGACGATCTCGTTCGTCACGGTCTTGACCACGTCGGGCCCGGTCACGAACATGTAGGACGAATCGCGCACCATGAAGATGAAGTCGGTCATCGCCGGGCTATAGACCGCCCCACCCGCGCACGGCCCCATGATGACGCTGATCTGCGGCACCACACCACTTGCCATGATGTTGCGCTGGAACACCTCGGCATAGCCCGCGAGGCTGGCGACCCCCTCCTGGATGCGCGCGCCACCCGAATCGTTCAGCCCGATCACCGGCGCCCCGTTCTGGATCGCCATATCCATGATCTTGCAGATCTTTTGCGCATGAGTTTCTGACAGACTGCCCCCAAAGACCGTGAAATCCTGACTGAACACATAGATCATTCGGCCGTTGACCGTGCCCCAGCCCGTCACCACCCCGTCGCCCGAAGGGCGGTCCTGCTCCATCCCGAAATCGGTACAACGATGGGCCACGAACATGTCGAATTCTTCAAAGCTGCCCTCGTCCAGCAAGAGCTCGATGCGCTCGCGCGCGGTCAGCTTGCCCTTGGCGTGCTGCGCGTCGATGCGGCGCTGTCCGCCGCCCATCCGCGCGGCATGGCGGCGGGTTTCGAGTTCTTGCAGAATGTCCTTCATGGGCCCCTCCTGAATCTGGCGCGCAATCTACGGGCGCGAGCGCAGCAGGGAAAGCGAAATCGGGAAAATTTGCAAACAGGTTGGCGACACATGTGAGCGAATTGCAAATCAGCTAATTTCCGACTCTTTCCCGCCCCCCGGCAGTTGGCTACACCGGCGTGTCATTCCCGGGAACCTGTCATGTCCTTGCCAATCCCCCTGCAGACGATTCTGCTTTTGCTCGCCTCGAACGTGTTCATGACCTTTGCATGGTATGGACATCTGAAGTTCAAGACCGCTCCTCTGGTGACGGTCATCCTGATCTCGTGGGGCATTGCCTTTTTCGAGTATGTGCTGCAGGTTCCCGCAAACCGCATCGGCCACGGCCATTTCAGCGCGGCCGAACTGAAGACTATTCAAGAGGTCATCACGCTCTCGGTTTTCGCTGTGTTTTCAGTCCTCTATCTTCGCGAACCGCTGACCTGGAACCACCTGATCGGCTTTGCCCTGATCGCGGCGGGGGCGGCGTTCATCTTTCGAGCGCAAGGATAGCGGGTCTGGACTCTCTGTCAGAGCGACCATACACTTGTGAAATGAACGGAGCCATTCCGCGGTTTCTTGACCGCAAGTCCCCCCCGCATCTGGTGACGCTGATCCTGCTTTCGGGTGTTTCGGCACTGTCAATGAACATCTTCCTGCCCTCGCTGCCAAACATGGCCGAGTACTTCCAGGCAGATTAC
>CALEZJ010000600.1 GCA_937927885.1 uncultured Paracoccaceae bacterium
CCGCCATCGGCGCGCTGGCGCGTCTGGCCGGTCCGGTCGAGGTCACGGCGGGCTGGCGCAGCCTTGGCGTGTCCCTGCCGCTGAGCCAGCCGGTCCCCTGGCGCACCCGCCTGATGGAGGACCCGCCGCGCGCCATCATCGATTTTCGCACCCTCGACTGGACCGGGTTCGATCCGGGCACTGTGACCACGGGGAGCGATGTGGCGGCGATCCGGGTCGGCGAGACCGGCGGCGGATGGAGCCGGATGGTCATCGAGCTGACCCGCCCGATGGGGTTTTCCGAGGCCGGCATGGTCAGCAATCCCGAGACCGGCGCGGCGCGGCTGGTCCTGCGGCTGGCGCCGGTGTCGGCCGCAGCCTTTGCAGAACAGGCGCGCGCGCTGGCTGCCACCGATGGCGGCCCGGGTGCGAGCGGCGCGGCGCCGCAGCGCGCGCCGCTGGGTCGGCGGCCGACGGTGGTGGTGCTGGACCCCGGGCACGGCGGGGTCGATCCGGGCGCCGTGCGCGAGGGGCTGACCGAGGCGCAGATCATCCTGACCTTTGCGCGCGAACTGGCCGAGGCGCTGCGCCGCACCGGGCGCTTCGAGGTGGTGATGACGCGCGACGCCGACATCTTCGTGTCGCTGGAACAGCGGATCACGGTGGCGCATTCGGCGCAGGCGGATGTGTTCCTGTCCTTGCATGCCGATGCGCTGGAGGATGGCGAGGCGCAGGGGGCCACGCTTTACACGCTGGCCGCCGAGGCGACCGATGCCGCGTCGGCCGCGCTGGCCGAACGCCATGACCGCGACGATCTTCTGGGTGGCGGGGTCGATCTGCGCGGCACCGAGGATGCGGTGGCCAATGTGCTGATGCAACTGGCGCGGCAGGAAACCGGGCCCGCGACCGACCGTCTGGCCCGCACCCTGGTCGCGGCGATCCGGGGCGCCGACCTGCGCATGCACCGCCATCCCTGGCAGCAGGCGGCGTTTTCGGTGCTGAAATCGCCCGCCGTGCCCTCGGCTCTTCTGGAAATCGGGTTTTTGTCCAGCGCCCGCGACCGCGCCCGGCTGAACGATCGGCAATGGCGCGCGCGTCTGGTGTCGGCGCTGGTGGACGGTCTGGAGACCTGGGTCGAGGGCGAGGTGGCGCAAGCCTCGCTGCTGAGGCGCTGAGGGCTGGCCGGTGCGGGTGACCTGACGGAGTCGGGTTCTTCCCGATCCCCCTGGAGGGTTTCGCCCCTCGCGCCGGTCGGATCGCGGCCTTGCAGGGTGAAAAAAGGGTCTGCGCCCTCCGGACCCGGCCGCAAGACAGGGGAATTTCCCGTGACAGGCGTCCTTTGACGAGGCGTTGCACGGAACAGTTTCCCGATTTGCGGGCGGGAGGTGGTGATGACAGGACGTTTTCAGCCCCCTGTCAGGGGCGGAGGCGACCCAGCATGTCCCGCAACTCGTGTTCCTCGGCCAGAAGGGGGTCCTCGTGCAGACCCTCGGGGGCATCCCCGACCCATTGCTGGCGCAGCGTTGCCGCCGTGGCGGTGCTGGCATCCCGCAAGGTCAGGTCGATCCGGCACAGATGCGTCACCCGCACGACAAAGCCGCGGCGACCGAATCCCTCGGTCTCGTGGCTGCGCTGGCACGGGCCGGGGGCGTGGGTGGCGATGTCGGCCACCGGCACGACGCGCAGGGCGCCGCTGGCATCGATGGCGGGAACCGGCCGGACGGACAGGGCCAGCAGGCGGTCGGCCTGTGCGCGCACCTCGGTCGGTGTCGGATCGGGGATCAGCGCCCAGGAAAGCGCCCAGGGGTATCCCGCGATGAGCGCGGAAAACCCCAGGGCCAATGTCCATGCCGTTGCCTTGCGCATCTGTCCTTCCTTTCGCCCTGCCCTCAGTCTGCCAGCCGTTCCAGCACCGCGCGCAATTCGAAGGGCTCGGCCGGGACCGGGTTTTCGTGCTGGCCCGGCGGCACGCTGAACAGCCAGCGCTGGCGGCGGAGCGCCGTGGCATAGCGGTGTCCGCCGGTGTCCACCAGATCGAGCCTGCACAGATGCGTCACGCGCGCGTCGCCCAGCACCCGGCGCGCGCTCATGCCCGCAAATTCGAGGCTGGTTTCGCGCAGGCAGGCCCCGGTCGACAGTTCCGCGATCGCTCGTGTGGAAAGGACTTCCGGTCGGCCCTCGGCGTCCAGCACGGCGAGCGCGCTGGTGGCGCCGACGACGCGGTCCGCCATCGCGCGGCGTTCGGCGGGGCCGGGGTCGGGGATGCGCAGCCAGGCCAGCGCGAGCGGTGCCGAGGCGAAGCCGCCGACCAGCAGCGCAGCCAGCCCCACGGCCACGAGGACATGCGCGCGGCGGCGCCGGACGTGGGCATGGGCCATCGGCAACTCCTTGCGGCTTCGCGCCAGCCTCGCCCGCGGCGTGCCCGTCGGTCAAGCCTGCGAGCCCATCACCTCTGCGCGATTTGCCGCTTGGCGGCGCGGCGGGCTTTTGACCGCGCGGTGCAAGCGGTATACACCGGCGGTCGGCCCTTGCGGAGTTTCAGTGTGACCCGGTTCCTTCTGTCCTTTTTCGGCGCGATCTTCAGCTTTGTGTTGATGGCGGTGCTGTTTGGCGCGCTGACCGTGGGCGGGGTGATCTGGGTCTATACGCATGACCTGCCCTCGACCGAGCAACTGGCCAATTACAGCCCGCCGATGATCAGCCGCATCTATTCGCGCGAGGGGCAACTGGTCGACGAATTCGCCCGCGAGCGGCGGCTGTTCACCCCGATCGAGGACATTCCGCCCCTGGTGCGCGCGGCCTTCATTTCGGCCGAGGACCGCAATTTCTACGAGCATCAGGGCTTTGACCCGCTGGCCATGGCCTCGGCCGCGCGGGACCTGATCCTGTCGGGTGGGCGCAACCTGCGCGGCGCCTCGACGATCACCCAGCAGGTGATGAAGAACTTCCTGCTGTCGTCGGACCGCACCGGCGAGCGCAAGATCCGCGAGATCATCCTGGCGTGGCGGGTCGAACAGACGCTGTCCAAGGACGAGATCCTGGAACTTTACCTGAACGAGATCTTTCTGGGTCAGAATTCCTTTGGCGTCGCGGCGGCGGCGCAGAGCTATTTCAACAAGACGCTGGAGGAGCTGACGCTGGAAGAGGCGGCCTTCCTGGCGGCGATGCCGCAGGCGCCGTCGCTGCACCCGGTGCGCAACCGCGACCACCTGACCTCTCGGCGCAACTGGATCATCGGCCAGATGGTCGAGAACGGCTATGTGACCGAGGAAGAATCGCTGGCGGCGCGGTCGGTCCCGCTGAGGACGGTGCAGAGCGGCGACGTGACGGCCTTTCGCGAAAGCCTGCCGCCGCGCGACTATTTCACCGACGAGATCCGCCGCCAGTTGTCCAGCACCTTTGGCGAGGAGGAATTCTTTGCCGGCGGGCTGTCGATCCGCGCCACCATGCACCCCGAATTGCAGGTCACCGCCGCCCATGCGTTGCAGCGCGCGCTGGAGGAGTTCGACCGCTCGCAGGGGCGCTGGCGCGGGACGGGCATCCGGCTGGAGGCCGAGGACCTGGCCGACGAGACCCGCTGGCGCGAGGCGCTGGCCCGCGCCACGCTGGCGCGCGACATCACGCTGGGCAATCCCTGGTATCCGGCGGTGGTGCTGGCGGTGACGGCCGAGCGCGCCACGATGGGGATCGAGGGGCAGGAGGGGACCGGCACGGTCGAGCGCGCCGACATCAACTGGCTGCGCGGCTCGCTGGCGGACAACCTGACGGTCGGGGATGTGGTCTATGTGCGGGCGATCACGGCCAATGACGGCACCTTCCAGCGCTGGTCGCTGAGGCAGGTGCCCGAGGTGCAGGGCGCCTTCATGGCGATGGATGTGAACACCGGCCGGGTGATCGCCATGCAGGGCGGGTTCAGCTATCAGCATTCCACCTTCAACCGCGCGACGCAGGCGATGCGTCAGCCCGGGTCGGCCTTCAAGCCCTTCGTCTATGCCGCGGCGCTGGATTCGGGGTTCACCCCGGCAACCATCGTCATCGACGCGCCGATCGAGATCGACACCGGCGAGGGGATCTGGCGGCCGACCAATGCCTCGGGCGAGTTCTACGGGCCCCAGCCCGTGCGCACGGGTATCGAGATGTCGCGCAACCTGATGACCGTGCGTCTGGCGCAGGAAGTGGGCATGGACGTGGTCGCGGGCTATGCCGAACGCTTCGGGGTCTATGACCGGCTGCAACCCTTTCTGGCCAATTCGCTGGGCGCGCAGGAAACCACGCTGTTTCGCATGGTCGCCGCCTATGCGATGTTCGCCAATGGCGGCGAGCGGGTGGAGCCGACCCTGGTCGACCGGGTGCAGGACCGCTGGGGGCGCACCGTCTATCGCCATGACCGGCGGCGCTGCGTCGAATGCTCGGAGCCCGACCTGCCGGCCGGGCAGTCGCCCTGGATCGCCAGCCAGCGCCAGCGGGTGATGGACCCGATCACCGCCTATCAGTTGACCTCGATGATGGAGGGGGTGGTGCAGCGCGGCACGGCCTCGGGCGCGGTGCGGCTGCCGGTGCCGGTGGCGGGCAAGACCGGAACCACCAATGACGCGCGCGACGTGTGGTTCGTGGGCTACACCAGCACCATCGTGGCGGGGTGCTACATCGGCTATGACCGCCCGCGGTCTCTGGGGCGGCGGGCCTCGGGCGGGGGGATGTGCGCGCCGGTGTTCCAGGAATTCATGACCGAGGCGGTGCGCGAATTCGGCGGCGGGCGCTTTGCCGTGCCGCCGGGGGGCCGGTTCATCCGCATCGACCGCCACACCGGCGAGCGGCTGTCGGACGACGCGACCGGGCGCGACGTGGTGGCCGAGTATTTCCGCGACGGCGAAGAGCCGGTGTTCGGCATCGACGCGCTGATCGACGGCGGCTTTGCGATGGGCATGGCGCTGCCGGTCTTTGCGCCGGGAACCGATGCCTCGGGCGAGGTGACGCATGATACCGGCACGCTGGGTGCGCAGGGCGCGGGGAGCGGGACCCTGCCGGTGCCGGGGCAGTCGGGCTTTGGCACGTTGAGCGCGGGCGGGCTGTACTG